>CABSMZ010000017.1 GCA_902478875.1 uncultured Collinsella sp. | reverse complement strand
TGATGTACGTGAGCGGCTTGAGCTTTTTCGTGGAGAACTTTTTGCCGGGAATCTTATGAAGCAGCTCCTGCAGCCAGCCAAACGGGCACAGAAAGCCGCATACAAAGCGCCCCAGCAGCACGCCGAGCAAAATGAGCGTACCGGTAACATAGTAAGAAAAGTTGAACTTGGATGAACCTACCACCGACTGGAACGACCCGATGGGGCACGCACCCGATGCCGCGGGGCACGAATAGCAATTAAGTCCAGGTACGCAGACTGTTTTTCCCGCGCCCTGATAGATGCTTCCTTTGGCAAAGTTTGGCAGGTGAATATTGGTGACCAGCGTCGCCGCCGCCTGAATGAATCCGCGAAATCGGGCCAAAACATGCGACGCAGTGTTTTCTCTTTTATCCAATTCCGATACACTCCAAGCACAGCCTAATCGCTTTGGCCAGCACGGCATCCGCCTCGCCACGCATAACACCAAAGCACACCATGGCAATTCCGACGATCAACAAAGCGACCTGTACCACGGGTTTTACCGCTTTGAACAACCCAACCACTCCTTTCGTTACGCGACCATTGGACCATATCGACTATAAAATCCGTGTTAAGCGCGATTTGGAATGTGCAAGGAGACTGTTATGCGTATTTTGATCGTCGAAGACGAGCGAGCACTGTGCGATGCAATCGCGCGCAGCTTGCGAAACTTGGCGTACAGCGTCGACTGCTGTCACGATGGACAGGAGGCGCTCGACCTGCTGAGCGTCGAAGTCTTTGACCTCGTGGTACTCGACCTCAACCTTCCCCGTATCGATGGCATGACCGTGCTCAGGGAACTTAGGAAAACCGATTGCGAGACTAAGGTACTGATTCTGTCCGCGCGTGGCGAAGTATCCGATAAAGTCGCCGGACTCGATGCCGGCGCCAACGATTACCTTACCAAGCCGTTTCATCTTGACGAGCTTGCGGCAAGGATCCGCAGCCTTACCCTCAGGCGCTTCGCACAAAGCGACATAGTATTAGCCTGCGGAAAGCTCAGCTTTGACACCAAGGCGCGCATCGCTTCCGTGGACAGTGAGGCTCTATCTCTTACACGCAAGGAAACGGGAATCTTGGAATACCTGATGCTTAATCAGGGGCGACCGGTAAGCCAAGAGGAGCTTATCGAGCACGTTTGGGATAGCAGCGTGAACAGCTTTAGCAACGCAACCCGCGTTCACATCTCGTCACTCCGCAAAAAGCTACGCAGCGCTTTGGGATACGACCCGATTCGCAATCGGATTGGAGAGGGCTACGTTATGGAGGATAGCGAATGAAAAGGCTTTCGCTGCAATGGCGCATAACGATTATGACGGCACTGCTGACGTGTGCGGCATGCGTGCTGACGAACTGTCTGGTCGGCTATACGGGCATGCGCTACATGGATGCTATCGGCAGCGACATCTCAGCCTTTAACGCAACCGGTGAAGATTCGCTCCAGGCGTTCGACCCAACGAAAGCGGCCCTCGATGACAAGGTCACGATCGTCGTAAATGACGCACAGGAGTCTTTTGGCACGACAGCCTGGTACATCACGGCTGGAGTCACACTCCTTGGCGGCGCGCTGGCATACTTTGTGAGCGGCCGTGCACTCAAACCGCTACGGGCTTTTGCGGCCCAGGTCGAGCGTGTGCAGCCTGACAACCTAAGCGAAATCAGGCTCAGTGAAGATGTGCCCATCGAGCTACAACGATGCAGCGCCTCTTTCAACGACATGATCGCCCGTCTTGGCGAAGGGTTCTCTGCACAGCGTCAGTTTACCGGCAACGCCGCGCACGAGCTGCGCACCCCGCTCGCCCTTATGCAAGCACAGATTGAACTATTCATCTCCGAGCACTCCGGTTTGCAACCCGAAACAGCCGAGCTACTCGGCCTGCTACAGGAACAAACCGAGCGCATGTCTCGAATGGCCAAGGTATTGCTCGAGATGAGTGAGCTCCGCAGCGTTCCTTGCGAGGACGATGTGGAGCTTGGCCCCTTGTCCGAAGAGGTCCTCACCGACCTTGCGTCACTTGCCGAAAAAAGGGGCATAGCCCTCAATTGTGCTGGAGACGCTCTGGTAATCGGGAGCGACACGCTCCTCTATCGGCTGGTGTTTAACCTGGCCGAAAACGCTATCCGCTATAGCCGCACCGACTCGAGCGTTACCGTCTCCATCTGCGACAACGACAGCCACGTGTTCCTGCGAGTCGAGGACCAGGGCCCGGGAATACCCAAGCAGTACCGTGAGAGCATCTTCCAACCGTTCTTTCGTCTAGACAAATCCCGCAGCAGGGCATACGGCGGCGCAGGACTCGGGCTAGCGCTCGTTTGTGAGATTGCAGCTCTTCACGGTGGCACGGTAGAGGTCGAAACAAGTTCCGAGAACGGGACCACCATGCTCGTAAGCCTTCCAAAACGATCCGCAGCGTCAACCGAGCAGTAAAACGAAAGGGGTCCCGAGCAACAGGAGTACAATTGCTGCTATTGTTGCCAGCTGTTGGGAGATGGAAGATGGACTGCGATGGCTACCCATGCGTTCCCATGCCGTTGATGTGCACTGCCTTTGTGCCGGGGCAGATTGACGCTGCGGTTGCAGGCATTTCCGACCCCGATTCACGCACCATCGCCACGGCAGAAGCGCTGTACTATCGCGGACAGGCCGCCCTCGCTGCCAAGACGGCGCGCCCCTATCTTGACGCCACCGATTCCGCACTGCGCTATTCCGCATGCTTTATCTGCGGATACGCCAGCCTGTCGCTCAACCGTATCGCCGACGCCCGCCGTTGTCTTGCGGGCATCCTCGATACGCCAACTGACGAGGAATCACCCGCCGTCCACGCCACGCATATCCTGTTCGCCTCGGCCGCAAGCGTCCTGCTGCACTTGTCTTCCCCGTATTCTGCCGAAGAGTTTTATCCGCTTGCGGCGCATCTGCCCGAAGGCCTGCGCCTGTTCGCCAGCTACGTGATGGCGCATGCCCTGTACCTGCGCGGCGAATATGGCCGCAGTCTGGGCATGGCGGAAAACGCCCTGATCATGAAACAGGGGAGCTATCCGATCTCGGAACTGTTCCTGCACCTGGCAGCTTCCATGGCATGCATGAGTCTCAAAGACGTCGACGCCGCAAAAACGCACTTCGGAGCCGCTTGGAACATTGCGCGCCCCGACGGCCTTATCGAGCTCATTGGCGAGCACCACGGCCTTTTGCAGGGGCTCATCGAGGCATGCCTAAAATCGCAATACCCTGACGATTTCGCACGTATCATCGAGATTACGTATCGATTCAGCTACGGCTGGCGGCGCATCCACAACCCCGATTCGGGCGAGGACGTTGCCGACGATTTAACGACCACGGAGTTCACCATGGCCATGCTCGCCTGCCGCGGATGGACCAACGCCGAAATCGCTCGTCATATGGGAGTATCGCCGGGCACTGTCAAAAACCGCCTATCCAGTGTGTATGCAAAGCTTGGCATCGGCACGCGCACCGAACTGGTCGCGCATATGTTGCGTTAGCGACCGGGCTGCCTAGCGCAGCATGCGCGCTCCGGAGCCCCGGCGCTTCGCTCGCTCAAATTGGACATTTTGGCCCTCGGACGGCACTACCGTGGCAGGATGCCTTCTCGCAAAATTGGATTATTTCCACCGATACCTGCGGGATGGGAGCCAAAGATGCTTGATCGCCGTTCGTTACTTGTTGCCGGAGCGTCCTCGCTGGCGAGCATTATGTTGCCGCGCGTGCCGGGAAGCGCAAACGCCTTCATATTGCCGTTCGTGGCTACCGAAGCCTATGCCGACGAAAAAGACCCCTTCAGGGTGCTCGTTCTCTCGCGCACAATGTTTGGTGTGGTCGTGGTCGACGTCGCCAACAAGAATATGCCCATCAAGGGAGCCCAGGTCACGCTCGCGTCGCGTTATGCCGCGGGCAAGCAGCTCACCGCCACGACCGACGACGAGGGCACGGCCATCTTTGAGATCGCGCCGCTTTCGGAAGGCTACGTGGACGAGGCGACGCTTCTCGACGCGTACGACTTTAACGGCGGCATCTCCATTAGCATGGCGGGCTACCGCGATGTCGAGATTCCCCTCGCGCGTGTCCAAGGCGGCACCGCTATTACCGCACCCACACGTCCGCTCTCCGATGGCGAGCCGTACTTTCGACAGCTCACGTTCGACGAATGGGACATCCAGTACGCCGACGCCACGTTTATGGCATTGCCGAAGGACGACACGGCAAACGAGCAGCCCGATACGCATGCCTTTACTGTGCAGGCACATCTGCCACAGGGTGGACAGGCAACGCTGCGCATCAACAAAGTGACGCATGCTGCGGGCAGCTCACCCGAAACCGTCACGCAGATCGGCCAAATCAAGGCCAGCGCATCGGGCGCGGATAATCTGGCAACGTTCACACTCGAAGACAAGTTCCTCGATGCGGCATCGGGCCTTCTGGAAGAAGGGTGCAAGCTGCGCTTTGTCCTCGACTACCAGGGCAAAACCTACACGCTCTCATCCCCTATGGCCGTTGTCACCGCGCCGGCCGCAAAGGCGGAATCGGGCTCGACCACCATCATTCCCACCACCATGGACCAAGAGGTCACTCCGTTTGATTTCCCAGCGGCGTTTCCCGGCATCGGTGGTAATAAGTTCACGTGCTGGATGCCCACATTTCCCATTCTGTTCGATTTCTCGTTTGCTGGATACGTGCTGTTTGGCGGAGGGTACAAACCAGCTAGCTATATGAACGATTCGGGCAACCCTGATCCGGAATACTGGAAGAAATCGCCGCGCGAGTCGGGCGCCAAGCAGGCAAACCGCTACCTCGACGAGATGGAGGGGAAGTGGAATCAGTACAAGAGGATGAGTGCCGGTTCGGGCACCGATCCAAGAAACACCAAGCTCCTTCGCCACCATTGCACGCCGCTGTTCACGATGGATATCGCCACACAGCTGTACGGCTCGCTCGCCTACGATTGGGTGGGCAAAACCTGGGGTAACAACAACGACCCCGCATACGGCAATATTAAGGCCCTCTTCCAGGTAAGAACCGACCTCAATTGGACCGAGCAGTTTACCCTAGGACCGGTGCCATTTTTCCTAAACGTCAACCCCTGGGTGCTGGCAAAACTGGCGCTCGCCGTGGGTGCCCACACGCACGGCAGCGGCGCGGCGTTTTTTAAAAACATTTCGCTCGACTATTCAAACACGTCGGGCTCGTTCACCATCCAAATCGGGCTTGCCGTCACCTTTGGCGCCGGCGTTGCAGGCGTCGCTTCGTCTGCCGTGCGCGGCGCCGCATCCCTCACGCTGTTCATTGGGTACGAAAAGGCAAATGGACACCAGCTTCCGCGACTGCGTGTAGGTGCAGACGTCGATGTCGATGTAATACTCCAGTTCGTAATGTTCAAGTGGACCACCAAGGCTTGGTCGGGGTCGTGGCCCACACTCATCGATTCGTGGAATATGTCGGTGAACAATGGCGACCAGTATGTGCTCCAGCGCTCTGAGCTCGCATTGGATGGAGATACGCCTTATACGCTGGATGCCTGCTTCGGCTCGGCCGGCAACGCCGAGGCGGGTGGTGTGCCGCAATTTATCGCATCGGCCACCATCGTCACCAACGCCGAACTGCTCGCACGCGCCGAGGTTAAGGCCACTGCCGTAAACGCCGCGCCTGTCGTGCGCGATTGGGATCAAGCGGTCACGCGCATTGAGCTTGAGGCGGATGCAGAAAGCGACGACACGGGACAGATCGAGCATTTCGTCCATGCACTGATAGAGAACGACGAAAACGCCGCGCCGATGTATGAGTACACCTACATCGGTCAGGCGACGAACACCGTTGCCGACCCGAACGCCGATTCTGCCGGCGTGTCGGAGGACGAGCGTGGCGGCATCAAGCCCTCGAGCGACAACGTGCTGTTTGCTGGCGTGCTCAGCGAAGCCCACATGAAGCTGGCAATGATTGCCGGCGTAGAATGCCTGTTCCGTATCGCCTCGGTGCGCTACGGCGACAATGGTCGCTCGCGCCTGGTGGTACACACAAAGGCAAACGGAACGTGGTCCGCTCCCACGCCTGTGGACTTTCCCCTTGGGTTTGGCGAGGGCGACGTGGAGCGCGACAGCATATACGATTACGACTTCGACGTAGTGGAATATACGGACGGAAGAGGAAACCAGGACGCCTACGTGCTGCTGGTCTCGGGCGAGCGCCCCGCCGGCGACGACACCCTTTTCGATACGGCAAGCACAGCCGGCATACTGTCCGTTGTGCGCCTGCGCATAAGCAACGACGGAGTTCGCGTGGTATCACACACGTCGTGGCGCAGCATCTCGCGCGGCCGCCTTCAGGAGGATGGCTACCATTGCCTGCAGTGCCCACGCATCACGGTGGGCAAGACACTTGTCAACGGGCGCCTGTCGGGCGCCTACCTCCACCGCCGCGGAACCACCGCAGAAAAGGCGCTCGGCAGCGAGGCCGAGGTTGCGCTGGAGTGCTTTACCCTGTGGTCGGACGTTTCGGGCGACAGTCTCACGTTCCGTCAGGTCCTCCGCTTCCCGCAGGCACCGTCGAGCATCGAGCTCGGCGCGCCCGAGAATATCAACGGCAAAATGGTGGTACCCGTTGCATACGAGACTGCAGGCGGTTGTGGCTGCGCATCGTACGCCGTGATCGGCCAGTCCATCGCGGGGTGGGGCGTTATGTCGCCAGATGCCACAGTACCCCACGCGGTGCCGTGGCCGCAGCACACGGGCTTTTTGGCAACCGTCAACGAGCAACTGCAGCATATTACTTGGACGCGAGGCGCATCAGCATTTGCAACGCAGCCCGTGGGTGCCGCAGGCTGTGGCCCGGCATCGTTTAGCGTAAGCAACAACGGCAGGTGCGTGCTCTATGTAGAGAACACCGATGGCAAGGTGGGACAAACCTACGACGAAGAAGGCAACCCGGTAGCAGTGATGGGCAAGCACTTCCGCATCTTCGCCAGCACCTTGGCAGGCGATCTGTTCACGGAGCCGTTCGTGATGTGCGAGCTGGACCATCCCGTCGATCAGATAACGACATTTTTGACGTCGGGGAGCATGCTCTCCGCGCTCGCCACGCACATTGTGAGCGCGAAGAAGAGCGAGGCAGAACTACACGGCATCGAAGTGCCCTTGGTGGCGTGTGCCACTCCGACGGGCGCGGTCGCTACCTCGGGCGCGGTGGTGCCCGGAGCAGCAGGCGAATCCTTCATGGTCACGGTGCGAAACGACGGCAACACCTTGCTGACCGCCGGCACGATCGATCTGTACCGAGAGGGCTCCAGCCAGCCGTTCTCCAGCGCATCCATCGGGTTCGGAGCGAACGCACGCATGGCATCGATCTACGATCCGGAGCTTGCCGAGGATGCTTCGGCCAACGACATGGCACACGTGAAGTACGCGCTCGAGACGCTGGGCGCACGTTTTGCAACGCACCCGCTGGTAGCCGACAGCGGCAACGCCGTGCTGGCACCGGGTTGCACGGCACAGTTCCGCATGAGCTTCGCCATCCCCGAGAGTTGGAGCGACGAGGTGGGCAAACGCGTAACGCTATATGCGAAGGCGCGTAATCTGGTGGCGCTCGATCCCGTAACGCTCGAGGAAATTCGACCGGGCGCAAACTCGGCGCTGGGTGCCGTACTGCACGAGCTTCATGTGCCCGACGCGGCATGCGAACGCTCAGAAGTTCAGGTCGGCGTATGCGACAGCGCGGATACGACAGAACTTCACGACGCCCCGATGACAGCAGACGACGATGGCGGCTCGAGTGGCGGCGGCTCCGGCGGAAGGAGCTCCGGCAGTGGCAAGGACCACAGCAATAACAAGCGCTCCGGAAAAGCGGGCGCGCTCGCTGGCACGGGCGATGTCAATGCTCCCCTTACGGCAGCCGCTACAGCACTCGCCGCGGCAGGCGCCGGCCTCATCGCCTACAGCGCCCGCCGCACGGCGCTCGAAAAAGACACCGCCAATGAGGTCAATTCGGATAGGTCTCGCTAGCTCCTAGTTACTTTTGTGAGAGACGCCGACTCGGCTCATCGAACACCAAAAGGGGCTGGCCCCGATAACTCGGAGCCAGCCCTGAGTCGCCTGACATGGGAATCGCAACCCGCTACTTGAGCTTCAATGCCTCCATCATGGGCGCGGCGGCGTCCCAATCGATCTTCCAGCCAATCGACACGCGGACGGTCTCGCCCGTCGCGGGAGCCGTCGCAAACAGCGTATGGCCGTTGTCGGGACCGGTAAAGCGCAGCCACGTTATGCCGTTGTACTCGACCTGGTCGGTTGTTGTCTCCTTGCCTTCGTAGACCTGCTCTAGGCTTGCAACCTCTTCCTCCGGCGAGCGCGGGAAGATGCTGATGTTCAGGCGTCCTCCAGTCTCGTCGTGGAAGAAGTTTGCCTTTTCGCGCTCTTCGTCGGACGAATCCAGCGTGTACCCATCGGCGGCCTCGATGCTGTACGATGCGCAGTCGATGCCCGTTAAATCTGCCTTCTCGCCAGAATCGGCCACGCCGCCGGCCGCCTTGAACTCCTTGGTCTCGCATCCCGTGGTGTCAAAGTGCATGGCCTCATGATTCTTGGCGGGGGCATAAGCGTCTACGAACTCGACAGTGATGGGCCCGTAGTACGCCGTCTTGGGCGCCCAGAAATACACGTACTCAACGGTCTCGCCCGGGCCGATATCTGGCCTCTCGGAAAGGTCGATGCCCTCGTGCAGCTCATCGGGAGCCTCGCTTGCAACGTAGTCGAGCACGGCCGCCTTGCCGGAAGTAAACAACGGGTCGCCTGCCTCAAGATCGCCCTGGGCAGCATGCACGTTAAAGGAACTGAACGTCCTGTTCTTTGTGTTGTTGTTGGTGATCTTGATGTGCAGGTAAAAGCCGTCCTGCAGCTTGGCATCGCCGCGATAGAACGTACCGTAAGCCACCGACTCATAGGTAATGCCTGCCACCTCGACCGTCTGCGAATCATAGGCCCTGGGCTTTTCCTGCACAGGCGCGCTGCCGCCCGAACCGCCAGGCGAGCCGCTCGGAGCACTACCGCCACAGCCGGCCACTGTACACGCCAGCACGGCCGAAAGCGTCACGGTGGGAATTCCTAACAGCAGTTTCTTTGTCATGGGCCTCATCATTCTCACCGCTCCTTTCGGCTTGCAGCTCATCCATTGCCCGAGTCCCAAGTCGACCCCGTGGCATCGGCTTCCACTATGAGCGTATGACGAAACACGGCGCCGGCGAAGTGACCCGTGGCCCAAATAACGACCCACCAGCGTTCCTTATGGGCCAAAAGAACTCGCACATGCACGCCCCCGGCCCATAAAACGAGACGTCTGTCCCAATGTTCGATTCGATCCAACAATCCGCACGACACGTTTTCGACAACGTATCCAACCGCAAACGCAGCAAGACGCATTCGGCCGCCTTCAAATTTACTCGGGCAGAACCGACTCGGTTTTGTCCGAGTAAACTCGAGCATAAACTGATTCATGCGATACAATTAACTCGGACAAAACCGAGTCGGAAGGAACCGAGTAAGTGGAATTCATTGGCAGAGAGCGTGAACTCACCCGTATTAAGAAAACGCTCAAAGTAACTGAGCAGCGCAATGTTCTCATTTACGGCAGGCGTCGCGTCGGAAAAAGTGAGCTCATCAAGCAGGCGCTAACCGATTTGTCGGACGTCGCAACGGTCTATTACGAGTGCCGCCAAACCTCCGAGGCAGACAACCTAGAGAGTCTGTCCGCCCTTGTTGCTGAAGCGCTGAGCTTTCCTCCGCTCGCCTTCACAGGCATCCGTGAGCTCATCGAATTTCTGTTTGCCCAAGCCAAAGACAAGAACGTTACCCTTGTTCTCGACGAATACCCCTACTTGAGAGATGCGGTTAAAGGCTTAGACAGCATTCTCCAGACCTCAATCGACGCTCACAGGGAAGACTCACGTTTAAACATTGTCCTGTGCGGCTCCTACGTTGAGATTATGAAATCTCTCATCGAGCATGAGAGCCCCCTCTACGGGCGAATTGATCTCGCGCTTGAGCTTAAGCCCATGGACTACTTTGACGCTGCGAAATTCTATCCCGCGTTCTCACCCGAGGACAAGGTGCGGCTCTATAGCGTTTTTGGCGGCATCCCCTTTTACAATCGCCTCATCGATCAGTCCCAAAGCGTACGCGACAACATCATCGAGCTCGTCACGGAACCTGGCGCCCGCTTAGAAAGCGAGGTGCCGTCCTATCTCAACGCCGAGATCTCGAAGATGACCAACGCCAACGAAGTTTTCGGAGCTCTCGCACAAGGTTACTCCCGTTGGGGGGACGTGCTGGCACAGTCGCACGTCTCGAGCGGTCCGGCCATGGCAGACGTGCTCGACAAGCTCATATCACTCGAAATCGTCCAAAAGCGTGCACCCATCAACGACCCTACGAACAAGCGCAAGTCTGGCTACTTTGTAGTGGACCCACTTTCGCTCTTTTACTATCGCTATGTTTTCCGCAATGCCTCGGCGCGTCAGCTGCTCGACCCGGAAGTCTTCTATGATCGTCACGTCTTCCAAGACTTCGAGGAAAACTACGTTCCTCATATGTTCGAGGAGATCTGCCGTCAATACCTCGTGCGGCAGAACAGGACCGGCAAGATCGAACCAGCTTTCGACGCCATAGGCAAGTACTGGTACGACGACCCCACAAACAAAACGAGCGGCGAATTCGATGTGGTAACGCAAGACCCCGAGGGCTACGCATTCTACGAAGCAAAGTTCCGCAAATCCCCCATCACGCAAAAAATGGTCGACGAGGAAATCGCCCAAGTCGAGGCAACGGGACTCAAGTGCCATCGCTATGGATTCTTCTCCCGTTCGGGCTTCGAAGCTGGCGAAAGCGATCGAACCGTCTTCATCGACCTGCCGCAGATGTTTGGATAGGACAGGACAGGTCCCTCCCGCATTCCAAGCATTCATTATCTAATCGAACGATTGTTCGATGGATTTCGTGTTGGTTGGAATCGTCTGTGGGCTGGGCTATGCTACCTTGACTATCTATATGACTAAAACGCAGCAAAGGAGCACCGAGAGAGCGAGTATGGCAAAAAACACCGCAAACTATGGTAACGACAGTATCCGCCAGCTCAAGGACGAGGAGCGCGTACGCCTGCGCCCTGCCGTCATCTTCGGCTCGGACGGACTCGATGGCTGCGCGCATGCCGCCTTCGAGATTCTGTCCAACGCCGTTGACGAGGCGCGCCAGGGCTACGGCAAGCTCATCACCCTTACCGCCTTTCGCGATGGCTCCATTCAGGTAGAGGACAACGGCCGTGGCTGCCCGCTCGACTGGAACCCCTCCGAGAAGCGCTTTAACTGGGAACTCGTCTTTTGCGAGCTCTACGCCGGCGGCAAATACAATAACAACCAGGGCGGCGACTACGACTTCTCGCTCGGTACCAACGGCCTGGGCTCGTGCGCGACCCAGTACGCCTCCGAGTACATGGACGTCACGGTTTGGCGCGATGGCAACAAGTACTCCCTGCACTTTAAGAAGGGCAAGGTTGTCGGCGCCAAGAAGAAGGCACTCGAGATTGAGCCCAGCGACGAGAACCGCACCGGCACCACCATCAAGTGGCGCCCCGATCTTGAGGTCTTTACCTCCATCAGCATCCCCCACGATTGGTATCGCGAAACCATGCGCCGCCAGGCCGTGGTCAACGCCAACGTGACCTTCCGCCTGCGCATCGAAGGTGACGATGGCGAGTTTTCCGAAGAGGACTTCTGCTACCCCAAGGGCATCGAGGACTACGTGCTCGAGAAGGTCGGTACCGACTACCTCACCGAGCCCTTCTTTATCGAGGCCGACCGTCGCGGTCGAGATCGCGAGGACCTGCCCGACTACAACGTCAAGATTACCGCGTGCATGTGCTTCTCGCGCACCTTCATGATGCAGGAGTACTACCACAACTCATCGTGGCTCGAGAATGGCGGCTCGCCCGAGAAGGCCGCCCGCAGCGCTCTGACCAGTGCCATCGATGCTTACATTAAGCAACAGGGCAAGTACAACAAAAACGAGAGCGGCATCAAATGGCAGGACGTCCAGGACTGCCTGGTGCTGGTGACCAACTGTTTCTCCACCCAAACGTCCTATGAAAACCAGACTAAGAAGGCCATCAACAACCGCTTTATCCAGCAGGCCATGACGGCCTTCTTTAAGGAACGCCTCTCGACCTACCTGATCGAGAACAAAGACGCCGCCAACAAGATCATGGAGCAGGTGCTCATCAACAAGCGCTCGCGCGAGAACGCCGAAAAGACGCGCCAGAGCATCAAGACCAACCTGCAGCAAAAGACCGACATGGCCAACCGCGTGCAGAAGTTCATCGACTGCCGCTCCAAGGACAAGAGCCGCCGCGAGATCTACATCGTAGAGGGCGACTCGGCAGCGGGCGCCATTCGCACGTCGCGCGATGCCGAGTTCCAGGGCGTTATGCCCGTCCGCGGTAAGATCCTCAACTGCCTGAAGGAGGACTATCCGCGCATCTTTAAGTCCGACATCATCATGGACCTCATGCGCGTGCTGGGCTGCGGTGTGGAGATCAAGGACAAGCGCATCAAGAACCTTGGCGCCTTCGACCTGGACAACCTCAACTGGAACAAGGTCATCATCTGTACGGACGCCGACGTCGACGGTTATCACATCCGTACGCTCGTGCTCACCATGCTCTACCGCCTGGTGCCCACGCTTATCGACGAGGGTTACGTGTATATCGCTGAGTCGCCGCTCTACGAGATCAACTGCAAAGAGAAGACCTACTTTGCCTACACCGAGCTCGAGAAGAACGGCATTCTTAAGGAGATCGGCGACCAGAAGTGCTCCATCAACCGCTCCAAGGGTCTTGGTGAAAACGATCCGGACATGATGTGGCTCACCACCATGAACCCCGAGACGCGTCGCCTGATCAAGGTGGAGCCCGAGGACGTCACCAAGATGGAAACCATGTTCAACCTTTTGCTGGGCAACGACGAGGCGGGCCGCAAGCGCCATATCTCCGAGCACGGCAAGGAATATCTGGACCAGCTGGACCTGCAATAGCAGCAAATCGATAACGACGGCCCATAAGAAGTTCAAGAGGAAATCGTGGCAAAGAAGAAGACGAAGAACCAGCCCAAGAAAAAGCAGGTCAACGCCGAGAACGTCATCGGCCTGCACTCCGAGGTCACCGACCAGCCGATTACGCAGACGCTTGAGGTCAACTACATGCCCTACGCCATGAGCGTCAATGTCTCGCGTGCGTTCCCCGAGATCGACGGCTTTAAGCCCTCGCATCGCAAGCTGCTCTACACCATGTACAAGATGGGTCTGCTCAAGGGCGAGCGCCAGAAGAGCGCCAACATCGTGGGTCAGACCATGAAACTCAACCCGCACGGCGATGCCGCGATCTACGAGACGATGGTGCGTCTGGCAACCGGCAACGAGGCGTTGCTCGCACCGTTCGTTGAGTCGAAGGGCAACTTTGGCAAGTATTATTCGGGCGACTTGAGCTACGCCGCTTCGCGTTACACCGAAGCCAAGCTCTCCCCCATCAGCGCCGAGATCTTCAAGGACATCGACAAGGACCCGGTCGACTTCGTCGACAGCTACGACGGCGCCATGAAGGAGCCGCGCCTGCTGCCCACCACGTTCCCGAACATCCTCGTCTCGGCCAATAAGGGCATCGGCGTCGCCATGGCGTCCGACATCTGCGGTTTCAACCTCAACGAGGTCTGCACCGCCACCATGCACTACCTGCAGGATCCCGACTGCGACCTGCTCGAATATATGCCCATGCCCGACTTCTCGACCGGCGGCGAAATTATCTACCGCCGCGAGGAGATGGAAAAGATCGTCGAGACCGGCCTTGGCAGCTTCCAGATTCGCTCCCGCTGGCGCTGGATTCCCGAAGAGCGCATCATCGAAGTGTACGAGATTCCCTACACCACCAAGACCGATGTCATCATCGAGCGCATCGTCAAGCTCTCCAAGGAGGGCAAGGTCAAGGAGATCGCAGACATCCGCGACGAGACAGACCTTTCGGGTCTGCGCATCGCCATCGACCTTAAGCGCGGCGTCGACCCCGACAAGCTCATGGCCAAACTCTATCGCTCGACCACGCTGCAGGATTCGTTCTCGTGCAACTTCAACGTGTTGGTCGATGGTTACCCTCGCGTTATGGGCGTGCGTCAGATCCTGCACGAGTGGGTCAAGTGGCGTATTGAGTCCACGCGTCGCCGCATTAACTTTGACCTGGGAAAAAAGTCCGAGCGCCTGCACCTGCTGCACGGCCTCGAGGCGATCCTGCTCGACATCGACAAGGCAATCGCCATCATCCGTGGCACCAAGCTCGAGGCCGAGGTCGTGCCCAACCTTATGCGCGGCTTCGACATCGACGAGACCCAGGCCGAGTTTGTTGCCGAGCTCAAGCTCCGCAACATCAACGAGGAGTACATCCTCAACCGCACCAAGGACATTGCAAAGCTTGAGGGCGAGATTGCCGAGCTTGAGGAGATCCTCTCCAGCGAGGAGAACATCAAGAAGGTCATCAGCGACGAGCTGGCCGCGGTCAACAAGAAGTACGTGATGCCGCGCCGCACGGGCAGGATCGAGCCCCACGAGGTTATCGAGGTAAGCTTGGAGCCCGAGGTCGAGGAGTACCCGGTTACCATCATGCTTTCGCGCGATGGCTACCTTAAGAAGATGACGGACCGCGTGCTCAAGAAGGCCACTACGCTCAAGTACAAAGACGGCGACAAACCCTTTATCGAGTTTCCGTCCTCCAACACCCACGAGCTGCTGGTCTTTACCAACAAGAGCCAGGTATACAAGTGCAAGGTTGCGGCGTTTGAGGACACCAAGTCGGCCCAGCTGGGCTCGTATCTGCCCACCGACCTCGAGATGGAACCCGACGAGAGCGTCATCTGGGTCATCGACCCCGAGGACTACAAGGCCGACGTGCTGTTCGTCTTTGAGAACGGCCGCGTGGTGCGCGTCGCGCTTTCTGGATACGTCACCAAGACCAACCGCAAGCGCCTCAAGAACGCCATCTACGGCGGCAGCAAGCTGCTGTATGCACAGGTGCTCAAGGAAGATCGCGACATCGCGCTGGTCTCGAGCGACTATCGCTTGATGAACTTCAACACGTCGCTACTCAAGACCAAGACGACAACCAACACGCAGGGCGTCCAAGCCTTTACGGCCAAGAAGGGCCGCTCGGTCACCACCGTCGGCACAACCGAGGAGATTCTTGGCGCCGGCGTCTCGGCCGAGAAGTTCACCGCACAGAGCCTGCCTTCTGCCGGTGCCCTCATGAAGGAAAACGACATGCCGAGCCTGTTTGACTAGGTGCCACGGCAACGAGACCGTTAGATACTTCTCAAAGCGACGAGGCCCGGAACGCAACGGCATTGCGCCCGGGACTCGTCGTTTTTCTTCTCAACTATTTTTTAACGCAGATAAATTGATTTCTGCTTATTTTTCTGCGTAAAAAATGTCAGCGTCACTGCTTCGATGCCCTTTGGTCAGCTGTTAGCAAAACTTGCAAAAATTAGCAAAACTTGCAAAAATTAGCAAAACTTGCAAAGGAGTCACCATGGAGTACAGCAAGAACCCCTTTACCCCGACGTTCGGAAGCGTCCCTCCCTTTCTAGCGGGTCGCGAGCATATCCTGCGTGACATCAACCGTGGCTTTATCAACGGCCCGGGAGATCCCAACCTGTCGACCATTTTTACGGGCGCAAGGGGAACGGGCAAGACGGCGCTTCTCTCGCTCCTTTCAGAAACGGCGCTTGAACACGGTTGGATCGCAGCAAATGTCTCCGCCATGCCAGGCATGCTCGAAGATATTATCGAGCGAACCAAAGAAGCCGCAGATAGCTACCTCTCACAGCCTCATGCGCGCATAAACGGCGTTCAAATTGGTCCAGTGGGCATCGATTGGACATATGCTCAAGAGGTCCAGGGCAACTGGCGCACACGTATGAATGGCATCTTTAAGCAACTCGAAAAACATGACATCGGACTTCTCATTACCATCGATGAAGTCACCGTCGATCTCGAAGAAATGCTTCAATTTGCCTCTGTTTACCAGCACTTTGTACGCGAAGGTAAAAAAGTTGCCCTACTCATGGCAGGGCTGCCTTACAAAGTATCGGCACTGCTGCGTAACGATTCCGTCTCGTTCCTCAGGCGTTCCCAATATCATCAGCTAGGACGAATCACTGACGTTGAAATTGCAAACGCCTTTCGCAAAACCGTTGAGGCCGGAGGACGTTCAATCACACCAGAAGCGCTCGAGAATGCTGTGAAGGCCGTCGACGGATTCCCCTACATGATGCAGCTCGTCGGATATCGCACTTGGGATGTTTCGGAGAACTCGCCCCAAATCAGTGCATCCGATGTCCAGCAGGGTTCCCTACTCGCACGCATGGAGCTGCGTGATCGCATTCTCGAAACGACCTATCGAGAGCTTTCCGATAAAGACATTGAGTTTTTACTCGCGATGCTGCCCGATTCTGGCCCCAGCAGGGTCTCGGAGATAGCCAAACGCATGGGCGTCGCCAGCAACTACGCAAGCCAATACAAACGCCGCCTTCTCGAGGACGGCGTCATCGGGGAACGTGGGCGTGGTCTCGTTGGCTTTGACATCCCCGCATTCAGGGAGTTCCTGAGCGAGAAAGTCTCCTAGCACGCGGAGATTGTCCATAAGGACATCAACGCATGGCAATCAGTAACCCTCTTGGCAAGGGAAGTAGGCTTTCCGCCAACGCTGATTGCCATGCATTCTTCTTGTCCTTAGGCGAGCTTGCGAGCGAGCTCTCGCACCTCTTCCAACTTGGGCGACGATGCCATGCTTTCGCGCTCTGTCATACCGCTGATGGCGACAATGCCCTGGTCCTCCCACTTGCAGTACGCGCAAGTTGACTTGTACATGGCGATCGCCGCGTCATAAACGCCCTCACTGTGACTATCGAGTAAAAGGGCCGTCTTGGTGAACGGGAAACCCGTGGCACCGAAAGCGTACAGGCGGTCGATGGCGGCCTTCTCCTGCGCGGTGATATCAAACCAGTAGATGGGCGAAGCGAAGACAACCATGTCGGCGCCTTTCAGCGGCTCAATCACGTTGGCCATGTCATCCTTCTGCACACAGGTGCCCTCATGGGTAAAGCAGTACTGGCACCCCAGGCAACCAGCAATCTTCTTGCTGGCAACGCGGATGACCTCGACCGTATGGCCGGCCTCGCGCGCGGTCTCGGCAAACGCCTCGACCATGGTGTCGGTATTGGCGCCCTTGCGCGGGCTACCGCTCAATACAACGATATTCATAAGAATCTCCCTTCTTCATGCCGCAGGCGCGCGGCATACATTTCGTTGTAACCAAAACGGATGGAGCTATTCAGTCGTCTGCAGGCCACATCTCTCGTCAGTGTTCTCTAGACATAATCTCACCGCCTGATAACTCCTCGACTGTCTTGACTCTCTCTCCGAAAATTGAACAGCAAATCGTTGCTCGCAAAGTATCGACTGTGAGAAAATTAGCTTGAGCTTTCTCCCTGCTCGCATAAGCGTTCGCGTGAAAGAGCCTAGCCGCATCGGCCAGGCGCAATATAGATCCGCGGAAACCGGCCTACGAACAAGGAGCGTCTTATGTATGGACAGCATGTTGCACCGCAGACCCATAACAAACGGACTGGCCTGTCTATCCGCGACGTCAAGCGTCATACAGACGCCAGAATCGCCGCCTTCGGAGTAAGCATTCTTGTGGCAGGACTGCTTTTGCTACCCTGCGCAGCACTGGCGACAGAAATGCCCGAAACCGATGTCGCAGCACCCATTACCTGCGACGAAGCCAACGCAGAAGGCAGCCTCACAGCTACCACCGTTGTCGACCATAACTATGACCTGGAGCTCCCTCCTGCCTTCATGTTGGTCCAGAATGAGGCGTTTGTATACGATTTCCCCGACAAACCCGAGGACTTCATCTACGGGCTTAACGACACCGTCCATCTCTTCAAGATCGACACCGATACCGAAGGCCTTATAAAAACCGAGAACCCCAAAGAGGCCAGCGTCTCTATTGCCCTGACCATGATCGACAATCACGTTAGAGCAACCGCTGTCTTTACAGGCGGCTACGCCGACGACCAAATCCCTTACAGACTGAACCTCACCAGCTCAACCCGCCTTGGCACACACGTTGACCGCGACTTCGACAGCGGGCAGGGGATTATGCACGAGACGCGGCACGATTACTACATCCGCTACGTCTTCGACAGCGACGTGCACTTGATTGCAACCGATACGAGCGGTTCCAAACCCGATCCAAGTGTTAAACCGCGCCCAGAGGTCGAACCCGAACCGGAAACCAAGCCCGAGCCCACGAGACCGTACTAGATCTCGTATGCCGTCTTCTGCTTGAAAAA
>CABSMZ010000016.1 GCA_902478875.1 uncultured Collinsella sp. | reverse complement strand
ATAAGAGACAGGGTCGGAAGCTAGAGGCGGTAGGGGGCGCCGCTGCGGATGATGGATTCGCGCACCAGGACATCCATAGCATCGAGGGTGATCTCGGGCATCTCTCGATACTTCTGCAGCACCGATAGCTCGGTGCAGGCCAGAATGACACGGTCGCAGCCGCTACGGGCGAACTCCCACATCACACGGTCGAACTTATCCATATCGGGCTCACGTCCGGCTTTCACATCATCGTAGATAAGCGACATCACATCGTTCTGACGTTTCTCGCCGGGATAGACGACCTCAACACCCGCAGCCTCGCATTCGCGGCCGTAGACGCCCGCGCCCACGGTTCCGTCGGTGCCCATGATGCCAATCTTGCGCACCGGCTCGGCCGGCATACTCAGGTTGGGGTCGAACTCGCACTCCCCCATCACCGCACCCGCAAGGGCATAGCGCACCGACTCACGCGGCATGTGGATAATCGGCACCTTCGTAAACGACTGGATCTGGTCGTAGAAGTAGTGTGACGTGTTGCAGGGAATGGCAATGTGCGCACAGCCCAGCGACTCGAGTGCCTGGGCACACTCTTTCATGGTCGCCAGCAGCTTGGCGTGCTCGCCAGTCTTAATGGCCAGCGTGCGGTCGGGCATGGTCGACTTGGAGAGCACCACCATGTCGATATGATCCTGATCGCAGGCAGCAGCCGTATGACGCACTACCTGGTCGTAGTAATACGACGTGGCCTCGGCGCCCATGCCGCCGATAACTCCCAGCTTTTCCATCGCCGCCTCCTTGGTGACGCTTGCGCAATTGCGCGTATCATACCCGCGCCCGCCCGATGTAAACCGGACGGGCGCCGCACTCATCTACTTGTAATACGTCTTGAACAGCTTAAAGTGGCGCAGCTTGGTGTGCCACATGCGCAGCCAGCGGTTAAAGACAAAGTCGCCCTTCATAAACGAAGGGTCGGCGCCCTTGCCTTCCTTGTCCAGGCGATGCACCTTAGCGCGCAGCTCGGGATCCTTGACGTACTTGTCGACGACGCCCATGGGGACGACCATCCACAGCGCCTCGTCCTGCGCCGTCACAAACTCCGGCTCAAACGGGCGGTTGAACACATACTCGTCCACCACATACTTGGCAACGTTAAAGCCGCTGTTAGTGACGTAGTAGTTGCTGCGACCTTGGCGCGTGTTGAAATCGAAGAACTTAAACGAGCCGTCGCGCTCGTCGTACTTAACGTCAAAGTTGGAATAGCCCACAAAGTGAAGGTCCTCGAGCAACTTGCGCACGCCGCCCATGAGCTCGTCATTGGGCTCGGTGATGATACAGGCGTGGTTGCCGACACCGTGAGGCTGATGCTCCTCGAGCAGCACGTGACCCAGGCACATCATGCGCACCTTGCCGTTGCGGTCGGAATAACTGGTGAGCACGCGCATGTACTCGTCATTGCCGGGCACGCGATCCTGCAAGATCAGGTCGTCGGTGTAGCCGCTGGCATACGAGTCGCGAATGACCTGTTCCAGCTCGGCACGGTCGGCAATCTCATAGGCCTTTTTCTGGCCCTCGAACTCGTGCTGCCACCACATGATGCCGTCAGAAGGCTTCAGAATCATCGGGTAGGGAAAATCGATCTGGTCGAGCACTTCGGCAGGCGCCTCGCCTTGGGCGTTCAGCATCGCCATGGTGAAGGTAAAGGTATGCGGATAGGGCACGCCATGCTTCTCGCACAGCTCGTAGAAGATCTCCTTCTTCTGACACTGCTCAAGCATGCTATAGGGAGCGTAAGGCGCGACGATGTTATCCGCCAACTCATGGGCATCCTTGGCCTGAGCCACGAGGGCAACATAGTTATCGCCACAGCCCACAAGGACAATCGTCTTATCGGCATGCGCTTGGGCAATGCCGTTGACGGTCCTGAGCATCACGGGCATGGTATCGATATCCACGTTGGGCGTGTAGTCGATAATCTGGCTGCGGTACGCGGGACCCGTCTGGTACTTGCCAAAGACCAGGCTCTTGACCTGGTACTCCTCGTAGAAGGCGCGCGCCACCGAATAGGCGTTGATGTCGCCACCGAGCAGCACGGGAATGAACTCGCGCTCTGTAAACTGCAATGCCATGGAAACTTCCTATCATGAACTGCCCACACAACGGGCGGTCTTTGCGCAACTGATTTATTCTAGCGTGCCAAGCCGCCGGCGCCCAAAGCTCCACCGTATCTATGGCAAACAAGGCGAAGCAGTTTGCCTGCTCCTCCGCCGCCCATGCCGGGCATCCACGTCGTCAAGTCTCATTTCTTGCCCACGATTGCATCTTTCCCCACGTGAGGCGACTTTTGATAAACAAAAACCCTCTCGGACAGGCCCCCGTAACGTTAAAGTTGAACTCTATGGTTTCTCAACAATTCATCATAACTGCAGGTCAAAGCCAAAGCCTCAAGTTCAACTTGACCCTTTGGAACCTTTAAGGTTCAAGTTGAGGTCGAAAGCAGTAGTAGAATACCGTTCGAACCATAACCTACGATTGATTGCAGAGGGACTGGATGCAGCATTCGAATCATCGCGCCGCAGCGCTCATTGCGTCGAAGCCGGCTCGTATCATCACGAGCGCCGCGCTCGCCGTTGCGCTGACGGCCACGCCGATGCTCTCCCCCGTTGCGGCGTATGCCGCCTCGCAGGCAACGCAGGACCAGCTTTCCGCAGCGCAGCAGAAGATCGAAGCCGCCACGAGCGCCTACAACGACGCCCGCACCAAACTCGATGACCTGCAAAAGCAGATTGACTCCAATGAGGCAAGCATCGAGGAAATCGAGGCTAAGCTTCCCGAGCAGCAGGCCAAGGCAAGCTCCGCCATGCGCGATCTGTACAAGTATCAGAAAGGCACCAATCCCATCGTGAGCTTCCTGGTCAATGCGCAGAGCCTGGGTGAGTTCATCACGACCTGCAAATACACCAACCAGATCACGAGCTCGAGCGTCGACGAGATCGAACAGCTCAATAACATGCAAACCGAACTCGAGCAGAACAAGGCTGAGCTCCAGCAGGCCAAGTCTCAGCTTGAGGCAGAGCAGAAAAACGCCGAGGATGCGTTGGCTCAGGCCCAGCAGCTCCGCAGCGAGGCGCAGGCAAAAGCCGAGCAGGAAAATGCCGCCGAGCTTGCCAAGCTTGAGGCCGATAAGGCCGCCGCCGCCGAGAAGCTCTCGGGCGAGGGCGTAAGCGGCAGCAATTCCAGCAGCCAGGCCACCAACACCAACACCACCATCGACACCACGGTGAACAACGCCAATACCGGTAGCTCCGATTACGATTCGTTCATCAATGAGTGGACGAGCCGCATCGACAATTATCTCGCCGGCTCCCCCATGGCAGGCCAGGGCTATAACTTTGCCGTCGCCGCTTGGAATACCGGTGTCGACCCCCGTTGGTCCCCCGCCATCGCCTGCATCGAGAGCACCAAGGGTGCTTATTGCGCCAATTCTTACAACGCCTGGGGCTGGAGTGCCCGTGGCGGCGGTTGGCGCAGCTTTGGCAGCTGGAGCGAGGGCATCTCCGCTCACGTTGCCTATCTGGGCGCCAACTACGGCTCCACCCTTACCCCGGCAGCGGCCAAAAAGTACTGCCCGCCCACGTGGCAGGACTGGTACAACAAAGTCGCCGCTCAGATGAACCGCATCTAAGCGCAACTGCAAAGGGCCCCAATGGGGCCCTTTTCTTTTAGGTAGCGGAGGTATCGACGACGCCGGTCGCATTGGCAACCGCGACTATGACGATCATGCATAGGAGCAGCACACCCAATGCCTTGAGCCAGAGTTTCGCGAGTTTCTTGCCGCGATAGCTGTCGAGCAGTGCGAATCGCCGACGAAGACGGCGCTTATCGAGCAGCACAAAATGCATAAGCACCATAAGGCCATCAACAAAGAAAAAATACTCGATTATGAGAAACCACGTCGGGTAGCTTTGGTTTGCTCCCGTGGGGTGAAAGACGGCAAAGTGACTTCCGGCAAAGAACACAAGTAGGGAGAAGCAGACAAGCGTATTCCAAATGCGCCCCAGAGACTCCGGAACGCGAGAGAGCAGACCGCATGCAGCGGAGGCGGCAGGCCTAGGAAGCCCTGCGGGGTTCTGGAGCCCTTGGAGCATCAACACCGTCTCCGAGGCCGGAGTACGGACAGGCGCAGGCGCAGGAGGCCGCACGGGGCGGCTCAGATCGTATGCCGCGCGCGTCGCCCGTCCCAATGCCTCCGCACTCGCAAAACGCTTGGCCGGGTCGAGCGCCATCGACATGCAGACGGCATCGGCAAGTGGAGTGGGAATGCCACGCGCCTCGCATTGCTCGCGCATGTCGAGCCCTGGTTTAGGGTCGACTCCCGTCAAGCAGAAGAACAACAGGGCGCCAAGTGCGTAGACGTCGCTGCGCACGCTCGTCTGCCCAAACCCATACTGCTCGGGCGGCGCATAGGGCCGCGTGCCAAACTTGACGGTGTCGGCATCGGCACCATCGCGCCATACGCGCGCAATCCCCAAGTCGATAATCACCAGCGACGAAAACGTCAGGCCGTCATCAGACGTATAGTTGGCACCCGTCACGATGATATTCGACGGCTTGAGGTCGCGATGGATCACCGGCGCCGACGTCTCCCCCGCCATTGCAAAACCGGCGTGGAGCTCGCCCACGGCATCGCATAGGGCAGGATACAATTCACGTGCATAATCGGGGGTGGCTCCCAGACGGTCCACCAGCGCCCCGAGCGTCTCCCCTTCGATGTATTCCATAACCACGTTGAGCTCGTCGCCCACACGACGACAATCGACGATTCTGGGCAGGTGCTCAAAACGCCTGCCTGCCCGCTGAGAGGCAAACAGACGCTCGTATGCCCCGCCGATTTGAGCCGAAGCATCGATGCGTTTACGGACAAAGGGGCCGAGCGAACCACCGCCGGTTCCTTCAAAGTACACGAGCTCGGTTGTTTCAACGGACGAGCGCTTAAGTACACGCTCCACGCGATAGCTGTCGTCGCGACCGAGCGACGCCAGGTGCTCGGCAAGCGCTGCGGTCAGCTCGTCATCGGAATATGTTGTGGTCTGAGTATCCATAGCCTCCATCATAGCGCAGGGCGCAGACACCCCATGGCATCCGCGCCCCGTTCGCTTGCATCGTTGTTCGGCAGCCCCGCCGGCTCAGATATCAGCCGCTAACTCACCGTCTCCTCACCAAAGCGATACAGCTCCTCGTTAACCTTTTGGAGGCTACACCCGCGATCGATGCAAAAGATGATAATCGCATCACGGCGATCCTTGCAGTTAAGGACGCTTACCCCGGCAGCCGTCAGCGCACGGTTGGTCTCCTTGAGCGTCAGCGCCATCGCAAAGGCAATCTGCAGCACCTTATTGCGACTCGGGTGACGCGCACCGGTAAAGATCTGATAGCCAAAGGTCTCATTGAGATCGGCCATACGAACCACGCGCGAGCGCTCCAAGCCCTTTTCCTGCAGCAGCTGCTTCAGGTAGTCCGAAAGCGACGGGGCGGCAAAGTCGTGCTCCCTGATATAGCCATCGATGTTCGGCGCATCGAGAAGCTCATTGAGCAACTCCTCAGTCAGCTTTTTATCGGGCATACGACTTCACCTCCCCCAGTGCATGCAACATGCTAGAAACCGCTTACGTCCGAACGCTCCCAGCTAGCAACCTGGTCGGGAGACACCGTACCCAGCGCCTCGAACTTCCAGGAGCCGCCCGCCTTCAGATGATTGGTGTTTGCAAGAGCCGTTCCAACCTGGTTGCCATCGGCATCATACAGAACATACTCAATCTGAATGTAGCTCCTTTCCTTGTCCGTGTTATTGGTCAGCGTGCCCGTGATCTTATAGGCAAACTGATTGGAGGTGTCTTCAGCCTCATCAGCAATGGTATACGGTTCTTGCGGTTCTTTTTGCTCCTCAGCCTGCTGTGTCGCCTCGACAGGTTTTGCCGAATCGCTCGCAGACGAATCGGTTGAATTGCCACCCATAGAACCCACGGCACCGACGATAACCAGCACCACGATGACGCCTAGGACAATCTTGCCGATCGGCTTCTTTCCCTCTTTTGCCATTATTCATCCTTCCTACGATCCGGCTACCGTGCCGGCACACAGCACATCGTAGAAAGGATTGAACTTGAATTCATTAGCTGAGGGCTAAGGTTGCGGTAAACGGCCAATGCAGCTATCCAGACGCCGAGCAAACGCACTTTGCGTGACCGTCTGCTGGCAGCGCATCAACCCACCGTGACGGATTTCCCGGTAAAGGCACTGATCATCATTAGGACAAAGAACACCAGGTAGCTGATGCTCAATAGGTACGCAATGATCAGGAAGACGACCCAGCCGACATTGGTCTTACCGTCGGCGCGGCGCCGCTCGCGAGAACGGCACAGCCAGACCGTCACGCCGATGGCGGTGATAAACAGTACGAGTGCCGCCGCAGCCAGCCCAGCAAACACAAACATCACGCCAATGCTCACAGCGATGACCGGAAGCAGCAGCAAACCGCATCCGCATCCACCCGGACTATATACGGCAGACTGTCGGCGTCGTTCCATCGTCACTCCAAGCCAAGCAATCGTTTGTAGACATCGAGGCCTTTGAGTAGGATTTCCTCGTCAAAGAGCATGGTATCAGTGTGAAGGGCGCTCGTGGCATAGGCGGGGCAGCCATCCGAATCGATCGGATTATCTTGTCCCTCCGGCACGCCCGTACCCAGGAGGAAGAACACGCCTGGCAGATGGCGCTGATAGAAAGCGAAGTCCTCGGCAATCAGCAAAGGCTCATCCACGAGTTGCAGCTCGGACAAGACAGGCGCAATGTGGGCGAACAGCTCGGGGTCGTTATCGACCGGCGGATAGCCCTCGGCAAAATCGAGGTCATATGTGCAGCCCGTTGCGACGCAGGCATCGTCCAGCACGCGGCGCACGCCCTCGCGCGCGCGGTCGAACATGTCGTCCGTAAACACACGTAGGCTGCCGGCAACATGGGCCTCCCCCGCCACCGCATTGCAGACGGTGCCGGCCTGCAGCAGGCCGAACTTACCAATGCAGGGCTCGTCGACACCCAACTCGTCCATGAGCTCGCGCTCGGAAACCAAGAACTTGGCAGCCGCCAGCGCCGCATCGTGCGACTCCTCGACCGGAACGCCATAGGTCTTAGCGATATGGATGCTCGTGCCATGGATATGAATGTGTGTCTCACTCGAACGCGCCAGCAATGGGCCGGAGCAGCTCGCCAACGTGTTCGCAGGCAGGTCGGGCCATACGTGGAACCCGAAGATGCGGTCCGCCCCGTAGCGCTCAAACACCCCACTCTCACAAACCGTCTTGGCGCCACCGGTCGTCTCCTCGGCAGGCTGGAACACAAAGAGCACGTTGCGCTTGATGGCACCCGGCTGCTCGCGAATCGTACGGTCAACGTAGGTTGCCGCAGCAAGTGCCATAGCCATGTGCCCATCGTGCCCGCAGGCGTGCATCTTGCCGGGATGCGTCGAGGCAAAGGCCGCGCCCGTTGCCTCCGCGATGGGCAGGGCGTCCATGTCGGCGCGAATCGCCGTGGCATGCACGGCA
Source organism: uncultured Collinsella sp. (assembly GCA_902478875.1). Classification (GTDB taxonomy): domain Bacteria; phylum Actinomycetota; class Coriobacteriia; order Coriobacteriales; family Coriobacteriaceae; genus Collinsella. Next base: position 11,288 of record CABSMZ010000016.1, on the reverse strand, counting down.
CCAACGCCAGCGTCGAAGAAAGCGCAGACGCAGCTGGGGCACGGATGGGTCACCTCACAAGCGAGCGGCGCCAACACGCCCTCGATATAGGCGATCGTCTGCGGAAGATCGAAATCGAGCTCCGGAATGCGATGAAGATCGCGGCGATAGCGACGGAGTTCTTGGAGCTCGGTCATAGAGAATCCCTTCGTGAGGCACACCTGTTGCAACTTATTGTGATACAGGATTGTGGCACACATGTTTCCAGCATATCCCTGCATTTTTTAAACGTTATATACGAATACTCTTGTTTGGTAAAGTGCAACGTGGTAGGGTCGTTACCACTTGATAGAGGCGCGGGCGAGCCGGCAGGCTTTGACCCCGCGGGGAGGCGAAACCCGCCGAACTGGGTTTTTCGGGCACGAACAGCCTGGTGGGCCTGCGGGAAACACCCGCAGGACTGTCTGCAGCAATGCGGGAGCGCTATCCGGACATTGGGTCCACGCTATGCGGATTCGATGCGCAGATGGCGCCGTCTGGATAGCGAGGTTTACGGGACATGGCATTGACCCCCAACGAAGCATATGCGGCTAAGCAGCCGTTTGTGGACAAGGAGACGCTCGAGCATATCGTCGAGCAGTTCCCCACGCCATTTCATCTATACGACGAGGCGGGCATCCGCCGCAACATGCAAGAAGTGCGCGACGCCTTTGCATGGAACCCGGGCTTTAAGGAATACTTTGCCGTCAAGGCCAACCCCAACCCGGCGCTCATCTCCATTCTCAACGAATACGGCTGCGGCTGCGATTGCTCGAGCTATACCGAGCTCATGATCGCCCGCTCGCTGGGCATCACGGGACACGACATCATGTTCTCGTCCAACGACACGCCGGCGGCGGACTTTGAGCTCGCCGACAAGCTGGGTGCCATCGTCAACTTTGACGACATCAGCCACATCGAGTTCTTTGAGCACGTTGCGGGGCCCATCCCCAAGACGGTCAGCTGCCGCTTTAATCCGGGTGGCCTGTTCCAGCTCTCCAACGGCATCATGGACAACCCGGGCGACTCCAAGTACGGCATGACCACCGAGCAGCTCTTCGAGGCCTTTCGCACGCTCAAGGCCAAGGGTGCCGAGGACTTTGGTATCCACGCATTCCTTGCCAGCAACACCGTCACCAACGACTACTACCCCAAGCTTGCGCGCATCCTCTTTGGGCTTGCCGTGCGCCTGGAGCGCGAGACCGGCGCACACGTCGCCTTCATCAATCTGTCCGGCGGCGTCGGCATCCCCTATCTGCCCGAGCAGCAGGCCAACGACATTCACGCCATCGGCGAGGGGGTGCACGCGGCATACGACGAGATCCTGGTTCCTGCCGGCATGGGCGATGTGGCCATCTGCACCGAGATGGGCCGCTTTATGATGGGCCCCTACGGCTGCCTGGTCACCAAGGCCATCCACGAGAAGCAGATCTACAAGGACTATATCGGTGTCGACGCAAGCGCCGTCGATCTGATCCGCCCTGCCATGTATGGCGCTTACCACCACATCACGGTGATGGGTCAGCCGGGTGGCGCCGACAAGACCGCAGCACCCGTTACGGACACCTACGACATCACGGGCAACCTATGCGAGAACAATGACAAGTTCGCCATTGATCGCGAGTTGCCGCATATCGACATGGGCGACCTGCTCGTGATCCACGATACCGGCGCGCATGGCTACTCCATGGGCTACAACTACAACGGCCGTCTGCGCTCCGCCGAGGTGCTGCTGCGCCCCGATGGCTCGGCCGACCTCATCCGCCGTGCTGAGCGCCCGGGCGATTACTTTGCCACGCTCGACGTGCTGCCGAGCGGCCGAGAGCTGCTGGCCAAGTCGCGCGCCGAAAGTGCCCGCCGTCGCGCCCAGGACGAGCGTCTGGCCGTCGCCGCTCAGTGGAACAAACGCATCCAGATCGCGGAAGCGAAGGAGAAGAACATGGATATCCGCAACCTCGAGGGTTCGATCGTCGCCCTCGTCACGCCGTTTAAAAAGGACGGAAGCGTCGACTTTGACGCGCTCGAGCGCCTTATCGATTTCCACCTGCAAAACGGTACCGACGCCATCCTCACCCTGGGCACCACCGGCGAGAGCGCCACGATGACTGACGATGAGGACAACTCCGTTGTCGCCGCGGTGGTCAAGCAGGTTGCAGGCCGTGTCCCCGTCATCGCCGGCTCGGGCTCCAACTCCACGCAGACCATGCTCACCAAGTCGCTCACCTATCAGGGCCTGGGCGCCGACGGCCTGCTGCTCATTACCCCCTACTACAACAAGTCCAACGAAGAGGGCATCTACCAGCACTTTAAGACCGTTGCCGATGCCGTAGATATCCCCTGCATCCTGTACAACATCCCCGGCCGCTGCGGCTGCGGCATCAGCGAGCGCAATGTGGAGCGCTTGGCCGCGCACCCCAACATCATGGGTATTAAGGAAGCCTCGGGCAACGTCGCCTACGCGGCCAAGATCGCCCACCTGCTGTCCGACGACTTCCGCATGTACTCGGGCGAGGACGCCCTCACCGTGCCGCTCATGAGCCTGGGTGCCTCGGGCACCATCAGCGTGTGGGCCGATGTTCAGCCGCAGCTCGTGCACGACATGTGCCGCGCCTATCTGGACGGTGACGTGGAGCGCGCCCGCGATATCCAGATCGCCGGTCAGCCGCTCATCAACGCCCTCTTTAGCGAGGTCAACCCCATCCCTGTTAAGGAAGCGCTCGCACAGATGGGTATGATCGAGGCAAACTACCGCATGCCGCTGTGCCCCATGGCCAACGACACGCGCGCTGCACTTACCGATGCTCTGAAGGGAGCTGGTCTGCTTGATTAAGACCGTCATTATGGGAACGGGCCGTATGGGCTCGCTCATCCGCACCACCGCCGAGGGCGTTGTCGACGCCGCCGGTCAGCCCGTTTTTGATATCGTCGCCCAGATCGGCTTCGACTTGTCCGAGCTCGAGAGTGCCCCGGCAGCCGACGTCATCATCGACTTCTCGAACGTCGTGACCTTCGATGCCGTCGTCGCCTATGTCGAGCGTACAGGCGCCGCGTTGGTCTCGGGCACCACGGGCTACACACCAGAGCAGATGGATCGCCTGCGCGAGCTGGGTCAGAACGCCCGCGTCATGCACTCCGGCAATTACTCCATCGGTATCGCAGCCCTGCGTCATCTGGTAGCACAGGCCACACGCGAGCTGCCCGGCTTTGACTGCGAAATCGTCGAGACGCACCATAACCAAAAGGTCGACGCCCCCAGCGGCACTGCCAAGTTGCTGCTCGATGCCGTCGTCGAAGCCGAGCCCGAGGCGGGCTACCACCCCGTCTATGGCCGCGAGGGCATGTGCGGAGCGCGCGACCCCAAGGAGATCGGCATGCACTCGCTGCGCGGTGGCACTGTCGCCGGCGTGCACGAAGTGAGTTTCTTTGGCCAGGACGAGGAAGTCACGCTCACGCATCGCGCCACGAGCCGTCAGATCTTCGTCAACGGCGCCCTGGCAGCCGCGCAGAAGCTCGTCACCCGCGAGCACGGCTTCTATACGTTCGACCAGGTCATGTTTGCCTAACCAGGTATCAACCGGATCCACCCAAAGGAGAGACAGCAAATGAGCAATGCAGCCGATATGGATGCACAGGAGATTATCAACTACATCGCCACCGCGCCCAAAAAAACGCCCGTCAAACTGTACGTGCGCGAAAAGCCGGGCATGAAGGTTGCCTGGGGCGACGCACACGTCTACGGCGGTCGTCGTGGCAAGACTGTCTTTGGCGACTGGGACGAGCTCAAAGCCATCCTTGATGCCAATGCCGATTCCATCGATTACTACGATGTGGAGAACGACTGCCGCAACTCCGCCGTGCCCATGCTCGACCTCAAGGGCATCAACGCCCGCATCGAGCCGGGCGCGATCATCCGCGACCGCGTCGAGATCGGCGACCGCGCCGTCATCATGATGGGTGCCATCATCAATATCGGCTCCGTTATCGGTGAGGGCTCCATGATCGACATGGGCGCCGTGCTGGGCGGCCGCGCCACAGTGGGCAAGAACTGCCACATCGGCGCTGGAACCGTGTTGGCAGGCGTCGTTGAACCCGCAAGCGCCACGCCCGTCATCATCGAGGACGATGTCATGATCGGCGCCAACGCCGTGGTCCTGGAAGGCGTGCACGTAGGCAAGGGCGCTGTCGTTGCCGCCGGCGCCGTGTGCGTCGAGGACGTCCCCGCTGGTGCCGTCGTGGCCGGTGTCCCCGCCCGCGTCATCAAGATGCGCGACGAGAAGACCGACAGCAAGACCGGCCTCGAGGAAGGCCTGCGCCAGCTGTAGGGTTGCGCGGGTTTACCAACCCGCGCAACAGCTCGACGCTGCAAACGCCCCAGAGCGGCAATCTGACGTTCAATCGTCGGGCATGACCAGAAGGTCAATGCCCTCCTCTTTCACGTCACCTTGCTCGCCTAGGGGCGTTTTCGCTGACGTATGCTCAGCCTGCGGCGCAATTCAATCCCATGCAAAAAGGCCGAAGCACCATCGGAGCTTCGGCCTTTGTTTTTTGCAGCGTCCAGGCGCAGTTTATCGATTCTCGATGCTGCCGATGTTTTTGAGCTCGATGGAGATGAGGCCGTTGGGTTCGTTGACGAACTCGATGTACTCGGAGTTCGAGCCCATCTCGGCCGGGAAGCTGATCTCAATACCCGTGTCGGTACGAATCTTGTGGTTGCGCACGGCCGCACGCTCGACCTGCTTGCGCTCCACGGGCACACGCTCGGGCACCTTCTCTTCGGTCAGCGCCGCACGTACGCTCTCCTTGATGACCGGTTCGTCCTCAAAGACCTCATCGACGATATCCCAAGGCGGAAGCTCCTCGTCATCCTCGACCTTCTCGGCAACGGCAGCCTTAACCTTAGCGAGCGCTACGGCCGTATTGGCACCGTGCTCCTCGGCGACTTCCTCGACCACACGCGTCACGGTGTCGATGACCTCCTTGCCCGATACGCCCGTGTCGCACTGCAGCAGACCGTCGGGAATGAGCATACGGTCCTCGCCGGCAATCTTGCGCTTCTTGTCCACGTAGCCGATCTCCATGGTACTCGCGCGCACGATGGCATAGCTCGGCACCTTTTGCGAGGGGTTCGGCAGAATGGCGTAGTGGCGCGCGATGTCGTTGCGCACCTCTCCCTCCTCGCGGCCCACTTCGTGCATAAAAGCCTGCTTGGAGCCCAGCAGCATCACGGCAAACCAGCGGGCATCCTCATCGTCGTCAAAATCGGCCACGAGCACGTCGGTGGACTCGGCTTTCTCGGCTTTGGTGAGCTCGGAGGAGATAAACTCTGCAATCTGCTGCGACAGGTCCACGAACTCGCGCTCGCCAAAGAAATAGCCCTTGAGCTCGCCGCCAAACGCAGAGTTCTCGGCAAACGTGGCGCGTTTATTGTCGGCCGAGGTACGTGCGCGGCGCAGATGCGTGGTCACGAAGTTGCGCACGGTACGACTCTCGATATCGAGCTCGCGCTGGCTCATGACGTTGACGGCAGAGTCAAAGTCCAGGATATGCAGAATCGCGTGATTGATTTTCATATACGGCATTCCGTTCTAGATCGATTTCGGCATGAACCAGTATAGCGGTCGAGCCCTCCCCGAGCGCATCGAAGATTGGTGCATCTGGGACAGGTTGCTTTGCACCAATGGCTAGCGCAGGAGCTCGGACTGCCAAGCCTCGAGCTGTTCTGCCAGACTCTTACCGGCAGCGGACATGTCGATCTGGGGTCGTTTGGGCAGCAGTGCGCACTTAAGGATTGCCACGATGGTCTGCGAGACAAAGCGTCGTGTATCCTTGTCGAAACCTTGCGCAGTCTGGAGCATCACGGGCAGGCTCTCGCGCAGATTCCCAGCGATATCCGCAAACCGCTCAGCACCCGTAGCCTCAAACACGGAGAACAATGCATCTACAAAACGCTCGCGCTCGGCAGGCCCCACTGCAAGCAGCATCTCGCGAATGGAGCCATCAACGTATCGAGCACCGGCGGACAGGCGCTCACAGTACACGAAGTCGCGACCATCAACCACCCAGCTAAAGGGATTGTGCTGCAGCAGGCTGAACTCGGTGCTCTCAACGATGGCATAGTCCTCCTGCGTCTCAAACATCATGCCAAAGATCGACGACCGAGGTAGCGTCTTGTCGATTCGACCGGAAAGATCGGCAAAGGCGTTGCCGTTCAGAAACTCCTCGACGAAGCCCGGACCATCATGGGAATACACCCGTTCGATTCGCTCACGGGCGACATCGGAGCACATCGTCGCACCGTACACCGCAAGGTTTCCACCCTTGGAATGACCTCCGCACAAAAGCGGCCCGTCAATCGCATCCGCCGCCTCGTCCACATAACGCGCCGCGGATTCCTGGGCCGGCACAGGATACCGGAACGCCATGTTAAAGTCCTCTTTCCAGCCCACAATCGTGCTGTCGGTCCCCCGGAAGGAAAGATAGCTAAACCCCGCCGGAAACCGGAACGCCATGGCTGCAAACTGCTCTGTCGCCACCACATCGCTCACGGCACGATAGCCGCAAACGTGCACGCCACGGTAGCGAGGACTTGCTGCCACGGCCTCCAGCAAGGCCTTGCTCCCCTCCGGGTCCCACAAGTCGTCAATCATGTCCCGGTAGCACTCGGCACGCAGCAGCTCGCGTACGTCTAGGCCCTGCCAGTTCGTCAGCTCCGCCATATCACCCGGCAAACGCAAATAGGACAACCACGCAAAGACGAGGCTATCCACCGCGCAGAACGGCCTCTCCTCAAACGGATCAAACGCCGTCTGGGCATAGGTTAAAAAATTAGGCGAATCCGACATGGCCCTCCCATCAACTATGGTGCATTGGGGCAACTATGGTGCATTGGGGTCAGGTTACTTTGCACCAAAAAGGCGCCCGGGCCGTGTGGACCCGGACGCCTTCATTGTAGCTTTTCGCTCTAGCGAGCTTGATTTAGCAGGAGAAGTCGACGCTGTCGATGATGTCCTTGAGGGCCTTGGCGGAGGCGGTGAGCTCATGCTGCTCGTCATCGTTCAGCGGCACGGGGACGCGACAGACGACGCCGTCGCGGCCAACGACCGTCGGCATGGAGATGGCAAGATCGGACAGGCCATACTCGCCCACCATGAGCGAGGAGACGGGCAGAACGGTCTGCTCATCGCGCATGACGGCGGTGCAGATGCGCTTGACGGCCATGGCGACGCCATAGTAGGTGGCGTGCTTCTTCTCGATGATGGTGTAGGCGGAGTTCTTGACGTCCTCGGCGATGCGCTTCTCGGCAGCCTCATGCTCCAGATGACCGTGAAGCTCGCAGAAAGTGTTCAGCGGCACGCCGGCAACCTGGGCGCTGGACCAAGCGACAAACTCAGAGTCGCCGTGCTCACCCATGACATAGGCCTGGACATCGCGCGGGTCAACCTCGACGTGGGCACCAAGCATCTGCTGCAGACGGCCAGTGTCGAGCACGGTGCCGGAGCCGATGACATGGCCCTCGGGCAGGCCGGACATCTTGATGGCGGCATAGGTCAGAACATCGACCGGGTTGGAGACAATGAGCAGAATGCCGTCGAAGCCAGACTTCTTAATTTCGGGAATGATGGACTTAAAGATGTTGACGTTCTTGTTGACCAGGTCCAGGCGAGTCTCACCGGGCTTCTGGGCAGCGCCAGCGGTGACGACGATCATGGCGGCGTCGGCGACATCGGAATAATCGCCGGCGTAGATCTTCATCGGCTCGGCAAACGTCATGCCGTGCGCGATATCCAGGGCCTCACCCTCGGCGCGGTTCTTGTCCACGTCGATGAGGACCATCTCGGAGAACAGACCACTCTGCATCAGCGCGAACGCCGAAGACGAACCAACGAAACCGCAGCCGACAATAGCGACCTTCTTCTCGTTAACCATTAGAAACTCCCATCTCTCTCCACAAACAAGCCGCCCGGGAACGACCCGAGCGGCTTGCCGTAATCCCAATACATCCAATCGGGACTTTGATTATGCTCCTATTCGCAGCCAAAAATCGACCGTTTACCGAAATTGTTTGCAGGATTCGTAAAATAACTGCACGAAATCGGTTTCGAGCTATTGACGAGCGGAATAGCTTTCTAATACAGGCCCGCCTCGCGAATGGCCTCGACAGCCAAAGCGATCTGATCGGGCGGCAGGACCAGCGCCATGCGCACATGCCCCTCACCCGAAGGACCAAAGCTCGCGCCCGGCGTCACCACAACGCCGGCCTTCTCCATAAGCTCCTCGCAAAACGCCATGGAATCGGTGCGACCACCGGGAAGCTTGGCCCACACAAACATAGAGCCATGCGCGTTGGGACGCTCCCAGCCCAAGCCCTCAAGACCGTCGCACAGGGCATCGCGGCGCTCCTGGTACTTCAGACGCTGCGCCTCGACCTCATCGCGCGGACCGTTCAGGCAGGCGATAGCAGCCTTCTGGATCGGGAAGAACATACCAAAGTCGATCTGGCCGCGCAGCTTGGCAAAGGCAGAGACCACGTCCTCGCGGCCGACCAAAAAGCCGATACGCGCACCGGTAACGTTAAACGACTTGGAAAGCGAGAAGAACTCCACGCCCACCTCAAGCGCACCAGGATACTGCAAGAAGCTTCCGCCCGGCTCGCCGTCGAACACGATGTCGGAGTACGCGTTGTCATGGACGATGAGCAGGTCGTGCTCGCGGGCGAAAGCGATGATCTCCTCGTAGACCTCGGGCGTGCCCACCGAGCCGACCGGGTTGGCGGGCAACGACACGATCATATACTTGGCACGATCGGCCACCTCGGGATCGATGCCCGCCACATAGGGCAGGTAATTATGCTCGGCGACCAACGGATAGTACTCGAGCTTGGCATCGGCAATCTTGGCGCCCGCCTCAAAGACCGGGTAGCACGGATCGGGAACCAAAATGGTGTCACCCGGATCGAGCAGGGCCAGGCCCAAATGGCCCACGCCCTCCTGCGTGCCGTTGCACGACTGCACCATAGACGGCGTAATGCCCGAAACGCCAAAGCGGCGCTCATAGTAATCGCACACGGCTTGCTTGAGTTCGGGCAGGTCGCGCAGGGCATACTTCCACATCTCGGGGTCCTGGGCCGCTTGCGTGAGCGCCTCGACCACGTGGTCGTACGGCTTAAAGTCGGGCGTGCCCACGCTCATGTTGTAAATGGTCTTGCCCTGAGCCTTCAGCGCAAGCAGTTTGTTGTTGAGCGAGGCGAAGACCTCCGCGCCAAAGCGGTCGAGACGCTGCGATGCCTGCATGGTGCCACCTTTCGATATGAAAAACGCGGCGCTCCGACAAGAGCGCCGCGCGATACGGGCCATCAGATTGCAAAAGTGTAACGCTTGCACCCGCTGTTTTGGTTCAATTTGGCAACCTTAGTCCATCGGATTGAGCGCGTCAATCTGGGCGAGCCACAGGCGCGAGCTGGCGTCACTCGGCATGCGCCAATCGCCGCGCGGGCTGAGCGTGACCGAGCCCACCTTGGGGCCATCGGGCAGGCAGCTGCGCTTAAACTGCTGGGCAAAGAAGCGACGGTAGAACGTGCGTAGCCACGTGTGAATGGTCTTGACGTCGTAGACGCCCTCGAAGCTCTTGAGCGCCATGCGGTAGATCTTGCCCGGCTCAAAGCCAAAACGCAGCAGGTAGTAGAGGAAGTAGTCGTGCAGCTCGTACGGGCCCACCAGGTCCTCAGTCTTCTGCGCAATCTCGCCGTCGCCCGTGGGCGGCAGGAGCTCGGGGGACACCGGCGTATCGAGGATATCGAGCAAGACCTCGGCAATACGCCCGCCAAAGACATCGGCCGCATAGCGCACCAGATGGCGCACAAGCGTCTTGGGCACGCTCGCGTTGACGGCGTACATGCTCATGTGGTCGCCGTTATAGGTAGCCCAGCCGAGCGCCAGCTCCGACAGGTCGCCCGTGCCGATGACAAAACCGCCAGCCTGGTTGGCCAGATCCATCAGAATCTGCGTACGCTCGCGGGCCTGGCTGTTCTCGTAGGTCACGTCCTGCACGGTCGGATCGTGCTCAATGTCCTTGAAGTGCTGCTCCACAGCCGCGTGGATCGAAACCTCGCGGAAGCTCACGCCCAGGTCGCGAGCGAGCGACTCGGCATTCGACTTAGTGCGATGCGTCGTGCCAAAGCCAGGCATGGAAACCGCCGTGATACCCGTGCGCGGCAGCCCCAGCGCATCGAAGGCACGCACGGTCACAAGCAGCGCCAGCGTGGAGTCCAGACCGCCTGAAAGACCGATGACAGCCGCCTTGGTACCCGTATGGGCAAGACGGGTCTTGAGGCCCGCGGTCTGCAGGTCGAGGATGGTCTCGCAACGCTCGGCCAGGTCACCATGGTCGGCCGGAACAAAGGGTGCGCGGGGGAAGACACGGTCGATGCCGAGTGCATCGCGCAGGACAGGCTCTTCGGCCAACACGCCCTCAAACGAAAACTCAACAGTCGTGGCCTCCGGCGCATCGTCGGCGCGTGTCCACGTCGTCGAGCGACGGCGCTCGGCAACCAGACGGTCAAGATCGACGTCGGCGATGGCCATGTCACAGGTGAGAAGCCTGGTCGCGGCAAGCTTGGAGCCGTTTTCGTAGATAAGGTTCTCGCCCGCAAAGACCATGTCGGTCGTGGACTCGCCCTCGCTCGCGTCTGCGTAGGCATAGGCGCAGTACAGGCGTGCGCTCTGGTTGGAGATGAGGCTGCGACGGTAATCTGCCTTGCCGATGATCTCGTCCGAGGCTGACGGGTTGAGGATCACCGTGGCACCGGCAAGCGCCATCTCGGTCGAAGGGGGCGCCGGCACCCACAGGTCCTCACAGACCTCGACGCCCAGCACTAGGTCCTCGGCACCCTCATCACAACAGCGGTAGACAAGTCCCGAGCCAAGCGGCACCGGACCTTGACCGGCAAATTCAACCCACACGGGATCGGCGGGCGCCGGAGCAAACCAGCGGCGCTCGTAGAACTCACCGTAGTTGGGCAGATACTTTTTGGCCGTAAGGCCCAAAAGCTCGCCCGCGCAGCACACGGCCGCGCAATTGTAGATGTTTTCGGTCACCGCAACGGGCAAGCCAACAGTAAAGACGATCGGCAACTCACGCGTTTCATCGAGGATGCGCACCAGCGCCGCCTCGCAGGCGTGCAGCAGCGTGCGGTTATGGAACAGATCAGCCGCGGTATAACCAGTCAGGTTAAGCTCGGGCCTGTCTCTTATACACATCTGACGCTGCCGACG
>CABSMZ010000015.1 GCA_902478875.1 uncultured Collinsella sp. | reverse complement strand
AAGAGACAGGGCCACACCGGTGGCGATGGTGCCGACGCCGGCCTCGCTGACCAGCTTGACCGACACGCGTGCGCCGGGGTTGGCGTTCTTAAGGTCAAAGATGAGCTCGGCCAGGTCTTCGATGGAGTAGATGTCGTGATGCGGCGGAGGCGAGATCAGGCCGATGCCGGGCGTGGACTGACGGACCTCGGCAATCCAGGGGTAGACCTTCTTGCCGGGCAGGTGGCCACCCTCGCCGGGCTTGGCGCCCTGGGCCATCTTGATCTGAATCTCGAAAGCGCTGCACAGGTAGCGGCTCGTCACGCCAAAGCGCGCACTTGCCACCTGCTTGATCGCGGAGTTCTTGGAATCACCGTTAGCCAGCGGGGTCTCGCGACGCGGATCCTCACCGCCCTCGCCGGAGTTGGAACGGCCGTGCAGGCGGTTCATGGCGATGGCCATGCACTCGTGTGCTTCCTTGCTGATGGAGCCGTACGACATGGCGCCGGTGTTAAAGCGGCGGACGATGTTGAGCGCGGGCTCGACCTCGTCGAGCGAAACCGGCGTGCGGCCGCTGGCATCAAAGTCGAGCAAGTCGCGCAGACGCACGGCACGGCCGGTGCGGTGCAGGCGGGCACTGTACTCCTTAAAGGTGTCGTAGCTGTCCTCACGGCAGGCGGTCTGCAGCAGGTAGACGGCCTGGGGGTCGATGAGGTGTTCCTCGCCGCCGAGCGGGCGCCACTTGGTCAGACCCAGCGTGGGCAGCTGATCGGGAGCCGGGCTCTTAAGGATAGCGAGCGCGGCGTCGTAGCGCTCGTTTTGCTCGCGCTCAACGTCCTCGACGCCCATACCGCCCACACGGCTCACCGTGCCGGCGAAGTACGCGTTGACGAACTCCGGCGTAAAGCCCACGGCCTCGAAGATCTGCGCCGAATGGTAGCTCTGCACCGTGGAGATGCCCATCTTGGACATGATGGAGACGATGCCCGCCGTCGCAGCCTTGTTGTAGTTGGCGATGCCCTGCTCGGCCGTCACGTCCAGGTCGCCGTGTGCCGCCAGATCGCGGATGCACGCATGTGCGTTGTACGGATAGATGCCGCTCGCGGAGTAGCCCACCAGTGCCGCAAAGTCGTGCGGAGACACGGCGTCGCCGCTCTCCACCACGATGTCGGCAAAGGTACGCACGCCGGCGCGGATCAGGTGGTTATGCACGCAGCCCACAGCGAGCAGCGACGGCACGGGCACCTCGCCCGCAGCGGCACGATCGCTCAACACCACGATGTTCACGCCATCGCGGACCGCAGCCTCAACGTCCTCTGCAAGCTGCTTGAGCGCAGCCTGCAGCGCGCCCTCGCCGGCATCGCGGCGGTAGACGGCACGGAAGCGACGGGTCTTAAAGCCAACACGGTCGATGGCACAGATATGCTCGAACTCTTCATCGTTGAGCAATGGGCGCTCCAAGCGCACCAGCTGACAGGCCGTGCGGGAATCCTCGAGCAGGTTGCCGTGGTTGCCCAGGTAGAGCGTGGTCGAAGTCACCATGTGCTCGCGCAGGGCATCGATCGGAGGATTCGTGACCTGAGCGAACAGCTGATAGAAGTAGTCGAAGAACGAACGCGTCTTCTTGGACAGACAAGCCAGCGGCGCGTCGATGCCCATCGAGGCAAGCGGCGCCTTGCCCTGCTGGGCCATGGGACGCACGACCTCGTCAACATCATCCCAGTGATACCCGAGCTTAGCCATGCGCACGGCGGCGGGCACCTCGGCGTCCTCGGCGGGCGTTGCCGCGGCAGGCCTATCGAGCGCGTCGACCGTCAACGTCTCCTCGGCAATCCAATCACGGTAGGGCTTTTCCTTGGCGTAACGGGCGCGCAGCTCGTCATTGTAGATGACGCGCCCGCGGGCAAAGTCGACCTCGAGCATCTGGCCCGGCCCCAGACAGCCGCTCGTCACGATGTTCTCGGGGCTCACCTCGATGGTGCCCACCTCGCTTGCCAGCATAAAGCGACCGTCGCGCGTCACGTAGTAACGAGCGGGGCGCAGGCCGTTGCGATCGAGGGCGGCGCCCAGGGTACGGCCGTCGGTAAAGGCGATGGCCGCCGGGCCGTCCCACGGCTCCATGAGCATGGACTGGTAGGCGTCGTAGGCGCGGCGCTCCTCACTCAGGCTGTCGTTGTGGTCCCACGGCTCGGGCAGCAACATGGACGCGGCACGCGTGAGCGGGCGACCGTTCATGACCAGGAACTCGAGCACGTTGTCCAGAATCGCGGAATCGGATCCCTCGCGGTTGATGATAGGCATCACGCGCTCAAGATCGTGCTGCAGCACGGGGCCGTACAGGTTGGGCTCGCGGGCGCGAATCCAGTTGACGTTGCCCTTGAGGGTGTTGATCTCGCCGTTATGGATGATAAAGCGGTTGGGGTGCGCGCGCTCCCAGCTGGGCGTGGTGTTGGTGGAGTAGCGCGAGTGGACGAGCGCCACGGCCGTCTTGACGGCGGCGTCGTTGAGGTCGATGAAGAAGCGGCGCATCTGCGTGGCGACGAGCATGCCCTTGTACACGATAGTGCGCGAGCTCATGGAGCAGACGTAGAAGATCTTGTCGCGCAGGGCAAACTCGGCATCGGCCTTCTTCTCGATAGTGCGACGGCACACGTACAGGCGACGCTCGAAGGCATCGCCGGCGGGCGTGTCGTCGGGGCGGCCCAGAAAGGCTTGCAGAATGGTGGGCATGCAGGCGCGGGCCGTCTCGCCCAGGTCGTGCGGGTCGACGGGCACCTCGCGCCAAAAGAGCAGCGGCACGCCGGCCTCGGCACAGCCCTCCTCAAACACGCGGCGGGCATCCTCTACGCCCTTGTCGTCCTGCGGAAAGAACAGCATGGCCACGCCATAGTCGCCCTCTGCTGGCAGAATCTGACCGCACTTTTGAGCTTCTTTGCGGAAAAAGTGATGCGGAACCTGGAACAGGATGCCGGCGCCGTCGCCGGTGTTCTTCTCGAGTCCCGTACCGCCGCGGTGCTCCAAGTTGACCAGAATGGACAGCGCGTCGTCCAGAATCTGGTGATGGCGCTCACCGTTGATATCGGCAAGCGCGCCGATGCCACATGCATCGTGGTCGAATTCGGGGCGATAAAGGCCCTGCTGCTGAGCGGAATCTGCCTGCATCGCGATCCTCCCCTAGATATTAGACAGTCAGTTGAATAGGCATACTAGGAGCATCGCCGGCCCGTTGTGTTTCCCACCCGTTTCGAAACAATCGCGTAACGCGCGCCCTACGAGTGGGCACCGCCGACCTTAAGGGCGGCAACAAGGCCCCCAAGTTCGCCCGTAAGCTCACCGCTTCAAACATCTCATTCTGTAACAGGAAGATCCCATTTCGACGCCTAACTGTTACAGATTGAGATGTTCTTGAGAGACGGTTCCGAATGTCTCAATCTGTAACACGAAGGGCCGGCTTTGGCGGTCAGCTGTTACAGATCGAGAGATTACATAGGACCATTTCTTCCTGTCTCGATCTGTAACACCTAGGCCCAATTTCCATCCCTCGTTGTTACAGATCGAGACATTTCGGCAGCCCCCCTTCACCATCCCATTCAAATAGAACAATTTTGTTAGTCTTGGTTAACTTTTAAGCTTAAAACGGGTATCCTTTGCGGCGTCAAGCAAACGGCACGCACACCGTGCCAGATCAAGGAGGCCCCTATGGCGCACCAAGCAGACCAGCAGACGATGCAACTCGTCCTTATCCGTCACGGAGAGTCCGAGTGGAACAAGCTCAACCTGTTCACCGGCTGGACCGATGTCGAGCTCACCGACACGGGCCGCGAAGAGGCGGCGGCAGGCGGCCGCGCCCTCAAAGAAGCCGGTTTCGACTTTGACGTCTGCTACACTTCGCGTCTCAAGCGCGCGATCCACACCCTCAACATCGTGCTCGGCCAAATGGATCGCGAGTGGCTGCCCGTCATCAAATCCTGGAAGCTCAACGAGCGCCACTACGGTGCGTTGCAGGGTCTCAACAAGGCCGATGCCGCCGCGGAGCACGGCGACGAACAGGTGCTCATCTGGCGCCGCTCCTTCGATGTCTGCCCGCCGGCACTCGAGCCGGACGACGCGCGCGACCCCCACACCCAGGAGCAATACCGCGACGTCGCGCCCGATCAGCTGCCCTATACCGAGTGCCTCAAGGACACGATCGCCCGCGCCTGGCCTTATTTCGAAGACGAGATTCGCCCCCAGATGCTCGCCGGCAAGCGCGTACTCATCGCCGCACACGGCAACTCCCTGCGCTCACTCGTCATGAAGCTCGAGCACCTCACGCCCGAGGAGATCCTCAAGGTCAACATCCCCACCGGCGTGCCGCTCGTCTACACCTTCGACACCGATTTCAACGTCCTCGACAAGCGCTACATCGGCGACCCGGCGACCATCGCCGCCAAGATCGACGCCGTGGCCAATCAGGGCAAAGCACACAAGTAGCCCCAACCCAAAACCGACGCGTGGCGCCGCACGGCCCAGATGCGACGTCACGCCGCCCATACACAGGAGCGCACCATGCTCAACCATCTCAAACAACACTTTGGCTCCCGACGCACCGGTGGTCACGGAGGCCTAGATATTGCGCGGCATATCGGCCCCGGGCTGCTTGTGACCGTCGGCTTTATCGACCCGGGCAACTGGGCCTCCAACATGGCCGCAGGCTCGCTGTTTGGCTACACGCTGCTGTGGATTGTCACGCTGTCCACGATCATGCTCATCGTCTTGCAGCACAACGCGGCGCACTTGGGCATCGCCACGGGCGCCTGTCTTGCCGAGGCCACGACCCGCTTTCTCCCCCGTATCGTGGGACGTGCTGTACTCGGCAGCGCCTATCTCGCTACGATCGCCACCGCCATGGCCGAAGTCCTGGGTGGCGCGATTGCCCTTCAAATGCTCTTTGGGCAGCCCGTGCGCGCGGGCTGCGTCATCGTGGCGGCAGTATCGATGGCGATGCTCATGACGAACTCCTACAAGCGTGCCGAACGCTGGATCATCGCCTTCGTAGGCGTGGTAGGACTCTCGTTTTTGGCCGAGCTTGCGCTGGTCAAGGTCGACTGGCCGCAAGCCGCCGCAAGCTGGATCACGCCCAGCATGCCCACTGGCTCTGCCGCGATTATCGTGAGCGTCCTGGGTGCGGTCGTTATGCCCCACAACCTCTTCCTGCACTCCGAGGTCATCCAATCCATGCACTTCGAAGGCCAAGGCGAGCAGGTTATCGAAGAGCGTCTGCGCTATGAGCTCTTCGATACGCTCTTTTCGATGGGCGTGGGCTGGGCAATCAACTCGGCCATGGTCATCCTGGCCGCAACGACCTTCTTTGCGCACGGCATTGTCGTTGACGACCTCGCCGTCGCAGCGGCCACGCTCTCCCCCATCCTGGGCCCGGCAAGCTCGACCATCTTTGCGGTGGCGCTGCTGTTTGCGGGTCTATCGAGTAGTGTGACGGCGGGCATGGCGGCGGGCACCATCACCGCGGGCATGTTCGACGAGGAATACGATATCCACGACCGACACTCATCGATTGGCGTGGCACTCTGCTTTGCCGGCGCAGTTGTTGCCTGCCTGGTCGTCCCGAATCCTTTTGAAGGTCTTATCTGGAGTCAGGCGCTGCTGTCGCTTCAGCTGCCGATTACGGTCTTTGTGCTCATACGACTCACCAGTTCGCCCCGCGTCATGGGCAAATACGCCAACTCGCGCCCGCTCAACGTGCTGCTCGTAGGAATCGGTGCCATCGTGACGATTCTCGATGTCGTGTTGCTGACAGGGATGTAATGGGGCGGGGCACTTACCCAGGCAAACGTATCGATCTGTAACATCTAGACCCGCTTTTGATGTCTAGATGTTACAGATCGAGATCATTCCGAGGGACAGCTCCGTTTGTCTCGATCTATAACAGGAAGACCCGTTTTGAGCCGTTAGACGTTACAGATTAAGACAAAAGGTCGGCCGGACTCACAACAGACAGGATCGGCCAACAGCAACCGTGATCCCTTGGGGGCGGAGGAAAAGGGCCCCGGCCGAGAATTCGACCGAGGCCCTTGGACAGAGCTATGTTCGGCTTTCGCCGTGTGTCTGCGAGCTACTCCTCGACGAGCTCAAACTGATCGGGACCGACGCCGCACACCGGGCACACATAATCCTCGGGCAGCTCGGGCGTATCGACCTCAACCTCGTAACCGCAAACGACGCACACGAACTTATACGTCTTCTTCTCCTCAGCCATGATGTTCTCCTCTCAAACGCGACTGGTGATGTACTTCATTTATCAGTATAGATTCTCAATAATATAATGCAAGTATTTTTAAAACATTTCTAGCCTTGATACGAGGACGCCTTCGGAGGCGTCTTGCCCTTCAGGACCTTATGGTAGTAATCGTAGGTGAGCGGCGTCTCGTCACTCAAGCGCTCGGCATCCTCGACCTCGCCGATAAACAGTAGATGCGTGCCAACATCCACAGTGTCGATCAAATGGCAGCTAAACAGGGCCGCCGCGTGCTCGGGCACATAGGGCATGCCCAGAGCCGTCTCGCGGGTCTCGTATTTGGCAAACTTGTCATAATCGCTGCTGGTGCGGAACCCAAAGTTACCGATGTAGAGCATATCGGCGGTCTGATCGATCACGGTCAGCGCGAACGCTTTGGCCGAAGCGATGACGCCCGAGGTGACGTTGTCCTTGTTCACGGCAACCGAAATACGCGGCGGCATGGACGTCACCTGCACCGCAGTGTTGATGACGCAGCCGGCGCGCAGCCCGTCTGCCGCGGCGCTCACCACGTACAGGCCGCTCGGCATGGTAAAGAACGCAGTTTTGTCCATAACGATCACTCCCCTAGCTCGGGTTGGAACCTCATGGATGTATGTACCCACAAAAAAGGCAGCGCCCATAACGGACACCGCCTTTGAAACATATGTGTCAGAACAGTAAGAAAGATGAGACACCCGCAGTTGCGGTGAAATAGGGACTGAATAGCCCCTCAAACAGGCAAAACAGTCCGTATTCCACCGCAACTTATGAAGGACGGTCAGCGGTTGCGTTCCTTGAGGGCGCGGTCGATCTCGCGTTGGACATCACGCTTGGCCATGTCCTCGCGCTTGTCGTAGAGCTTCTTGCCGCGACCCAGGCCCAGCAGCAGTTTTACGCGACCGTCGGTATTAAAGTAGAGCTCCAACGGAACCAGCGCATAACCACGGTTGCGAAGTTTGCCGTCAAGAAAGTCGATCTCCTTGCGGTGCAGCAGCAGACGGCGCCGACGGTCGGGATCGCGATTCCACACGCCACCATGGCTATAAGGGTGGATATGCAGGCCGACGAGCCAGCACTCACCGCCACGAATCAGTGCGAAGGTATCGGTAATCTGGCACGCGCGCTCGCGAATCGACTTGACCTCGGTACCGCTCAGCTCAATACCGCACTCAAACGTCTCATCGATAAAGTACTCGTGATGTGCCGAGCGATTCTTGGAAATGAGCTTGCGCTCGCGCTTACTGGGCATCGCCGGCCTCCTTGGCGCCATCGGCGTTTGAGCCCGCAGCCTCGCGCTTTGCCCTGCACTCGGCATTAAGCTCGGCATCGCTCTCGCGCACCAGCTTGATAATCGCCGCGCATGCCTCCTCGCCCACCAGGTCGCGGGCACGGACCGTCAGACGCGTAGCCTCCTGCTTGTCGCCGTCGCTTGCAGCATCGGTCGCGCACATGATCAGGCAGATGGCGATCTCGGCCGAAGGCGAGGTCGGCACGCCCTGCAGGGCGAGCTCACCCATCACATGGTCGTCACTCTCGTCCGCGGCATCCGGATAGGTGGTATGGATCTTGTTGAGCAGGCGTGTCGTATGCGCATCATTGGGCGCCAGGCGCAGCGCCAGACGCGCGCAGCCCACGGCAGCCGAAATGTTCTCGGTCTCGGGCTCCAAGAAGTACTGACCCAAATTGGTGTAGGCGCGTGCGGCGCACTTACCGTCGCTCGCGCGCTCCAGCACCGAGAACGAGAGCGATGCCCACTCCTGCTTGTCCTCGAGCGCGCGGAACAGCTCGGCCAAGTCCAAGCGATAGTTGCAGTTCATGGGATCCCAACGCACGGCCTGCATCAGGGCATTCCGAGCACTCACATAATCCTGCTGGCGAATGTAGGCAAACGCCATGTCGGAGTACAGGCGGTCAAAGGGAACCTCGACCTGCACCAGCTCGCGCGGATCCTTCTCCACGCGGCGATAGGCCAGGCGCTCAAACTTGCTGTCGAAGCTAAAGTACTGGCGCTTCTCCTCCGTCTTGCACTCAGCGTCGATATACTCCTCGGCGAGCTCCACCAGACGCTCAAGCAGCGGCGTCGCCGTAGCCAGGTCGCCCTGCGCCAGATAGTTCTCGGCATACGTGATGTCTTCCAAGCTGATAGGCAGGTCCATGACAACTCCTCGGTCCGGGCGGCAGACTCAACGCGCGCCTTAAATATCGGTCAATACACAAAACCCGGGTCTCTTACGAGGCCCGGGCGTTCAATTTTGGTAGCCCGTACCAGATTCGAACTGGTGATCTCCGCCTTGAGAGGGCGGCGTCCTAAACCGCTAGACGAACGGGCCATATGTAGCAAATGCAATGGCTGGGATGGAGGGAGTCGAACCCCCATTGACGGAACCAGAATCCGCTGTCCTGCCATTAGACGACATCCCAATGACTGCATCGCTGCGCTCGGCTGTGCCTTTGCGCAAGAAAGAAATATACGGGAAGTCCGGCCGTGACGCAAGCCCCAATTTTGACTTTTTTGAAATTCAGTCAAATACGGCCGACACGTGAAGGACCTGTGAAGCGCCAGCGACACGTGAAGGACCTGTGAAGCGCCAGCGACACGTACGGCGCCAAAGCCCGTAAAACATCCCGCATCTACCGCTGGTAGATTACAACAATGCAGCACTCACGGCTGATGGCACAATCGAACCGTCATCATTGCACGGATATCGAGGCGCCATGGACGAAGAGCTTGATTACCTATGGGAGACCCTGGGCCTCGAGATCACTGCTGACCTTTGGCCCGAACGGGACAAAATCCATCCCACTCTGCGCCCCGCCATCACGGTGATGCAGGCAAAATACCGCCGTGCATCCTTTTTGATCATGCGGATGTCATGGCACGCGGGACTCCCCGACCTTAAGCGAATCCAGGCAAGCCTCGTCGAGCTGTCCGGTATGCCGACTGTCATATCCGAGGCGCACCTGGAGCAGCGACAGCGCGAGCGACTGCAACAGCAGCGGATTCCCTTTATCTGCCCCGGTGTTCAGGCATATCTGCCCTTTATGGACGAGGAGTACTGGAGCGGCAAGCCCAACAAGCACGTAAAGGTCTACGATCCGCACGAATGGGCGCAGCTCAAGGATTGAGCCGAGCGAGCCCTCCGATGGAAAACACGTCCCACCCCGAGCGCTCAAAACGGGTCGCACTTTCCGCAGCCGCTACAGCAGCGCCTCGGTCCAAGCTGCTTCCCTAAAGCCGGGAATCGCAAAGTCGTCGCCCACCAACAGCGGACGCTTGACCAGCATGCCGTCGGTCGCCAGCAGCTCGTAGCACTCCCGATCCGTCATGCCCGCATCTAGACGTGCCTTCAGGCCCAGCTCTCGATATTTCATGCCCGACGAATTAAAGAAGCGCCGCACCGGCAGTCCCGAACGAGCAATCCAGGTCGCAAGCTCATCAGCCGCGGGATTGTCCAAAACGATATCGCGGTCGATATACTCTACCCCGTGTTCGTCCAGCCATGCCTTGGCCTTCTTACAGGTCGAGCACTTGGGATATTCAACAAACAGTACGGTCATGGGAATCCTCCGAATATAGATCGGCCAACGCAGGCACACGCCACACGAGGCGCCTTCGTATGATGGGCCAATTGTAGCCCACGGGTCACACGCTAAACGAACCGTACCCCGAATCCGCGTTTGATGAACGGCAGCAGCTCCATTGCCTCGGGCGTGATATGGCCCGCAACGTTCATGCGCTCGTCACCGGGAAGATCGACCCGCGCAATCTCAAGCTCGCCTTCGTAGCGCCCATATCCGCTATTGCTCACAGCGATCGACCCCGCCTTTCGCGGCAGGCCGGCTCCGGCATCCGTCGGCACGGAATCCGGCTTATGCGTCGTACGTGACTCCTGAGACCTAAAGATGAGGGTGCTCGAGTCGGGCCGGTCGTGATGAATCTGCCCGCGCACATAGGCATAACCGGGCTCAAGCTCGCATTGCAGGTCCACGTATCCGGCGGAAACTTGAGCAAACTGCGCCCAGCCCGCATCGGAAAGATCGGGGTCGCCGACCAACACAATGTCGCAATCGGCGCCATGTGCAAGCTCAAGCATATTGAGAGCAACCTTTGACGCGCGACCGCGCTGCGCCTCGACCGTCGGCAGTCCCTCGAATACCGGCCCGCGAACGTTAGCATCACCCGGCACAAAAGCCATGATTTCGAATCCAAGCGCCGCAAGACGAAGATTCACCCGAGCAATGTCCTCCAGAGCTAAACCGGTATAAGGCTTGGGGTAAAAATTGTGGCAGGCGGCAAAACGAGTCACATCGGCACCGGCCTCACGCCACGATGCGATTTCATCAGAACTCACCGTCGATGCATTGACCACTATGCGAAATACACCGGACAGCTCCGCGACCCGTTGGGCGCTAAAGCCATAGTCCAAACGAAGGTATTCCAACCCCAGATCGCGCAGGTCCTCGATGCGCTCAAGCCCGAGCAAATCGCACGTGCGCGGCCCCACATCGGCGATGAGCGCAATGCCGCGGGCGGAGAGCAGCGACAGCACATGACGGACCTTATCGGCATACGCCGCTCCCCCATCCTCGGGAATATGCAGTGAGGTGAACGCGTAGCGCGCACCCGCCGCGGCACCACGCTCAATCGTCCGCTCAATATCCTGCAAAGGGCTGGAAAGATAAATCGAAATACCCGTTTTCACGCTACAACGCTCCTTTAAAAAAGGCCGGCGGAGCAGTTAGCCCCGCCGGCACAACCATAGCATCAAGAAATCTGCCGCGCGCCGCGAACCCCGAGCAACACGGCTCGCGATATCAAACTACTCGCCAAAGAACTCATTGATCTTCTGCTCGTCGACGCCAAAGAACCACGTCAGGACAAAGCCGGCGGCATAGGCAAGCAGCATAGCGGCAACGTAGCCGAGCTGCTGGCCAGGAACGACGATCAGCAGGCCAAACAGACCGGAAACGCCCTGAGAAACCGTGCCGATGTGAAGCAGCGCCGCGAGCGCGCCGCCAAATCCGGCACCCAGGCAGGCCGTCACAAACGGACGAACGAGCGGCAGCGTAACGGCATACATCAGAGGCTCGCCCACACCCAGGATTCCAACGGGAATGGACTCTGCGACGTACTTCTTGAGCTTGGCGTTCTTGGTCTTAAAGTACAGCGCCAAACCGGAACCGACCTGGCCGCCGCCAGCCATCATAAGGATGGGGAGCAGGTAATTGATGCCCTTGGTAGCGCCGTCGGGATCGTTGAGCATAGCGTGGATCGGCGTGAGCGCCTGATGCAGGCCGACGGAAACCAGCGGCAAGAAGCCTGCCGACAGGATATAGC
This sequence comes from uncultured Collinsella sp., assembly GCA_902478875.1. GTDB lineage: Bacteria > Actinomycetota > Coriobacteriia > Coriobacteriales > Coriobacteriaceae > Collinsella. The sequence continues at coordinate 9,186 of CABSMZ010000015.1, read as the reverse complement.
CGCCCAGGACGCCCAGCTTCTCGAAGATAAAGGTCAAAACGCTAAAGATGGCAGTCGTCAGCCATGCGCCAACCGGCTGGATGACGAGCATCAGAGCAAAGGCGCCGATGATGAGCACCAGCAGCGGGGACAAGAACGTGTCGAGTGCGTTGGGCATAACTTTGCGAATCTGACGCTCCATCCAGGCAAAAAATGCGCCAGCGATAAGAGCCGCGATCATGCCGCCCGCTGCGGGGTTGTACTGCGCATTGGCGAGCGGCAGCAGAATGGCAGCGGCAGGATCAGCCGCACCAGGCGCAAGCAGGGGCATGGCACTGTTGGCAATACACATCATGCCGGCGATGCCGCCCAGCGCAGCGGAGCCGCCAAACTCACGTGCCGCGTTATAGCCCACCAAGATGGGCAGATAGGCAAACAGGGCCCAGCCCATGGAACGAATGCCCTGGTACCACCACTCGCCTGCAAGCGCGCCTGCCGTCGAGACGTTAATGACGTTGCAGATACCGTTGATGAGGCCAGCCGCAATGATGCCGGGAAGCAGGGCGACGAAGACATTGGAAATCTTCTTGAGGAAGGCCTGAACCGGCTTGGACTCGTACTTTGCCTTCTGCGCGGCCTTGTTTGTGGCCGCAGCGTCAACCACGCTCTCGTCAGCAACGCCTTTCGCAAGGCCGGTGAGCTTGGAGAACTCCTCGAGCACCTTATTCACCTTGCCCGGACCCAGCACGATCTGCATCGTGTCGTCCTCGACCAAGCCCATCACGCCGTCGAGTGCCTTAATGCCCTCCGTGTCGACGCTGCCCGTGTCTTTGACGGTCACGCGCAGGCGCGTCATGCACGCCGCGTTTGCGAGCACGTTGCCTTTACCGCCCAAAAGGTCCAGCAGCTTTTGAGCCAGCTCTTTGTTCGTCATAACTCCTCCTTGTATTGGGTATCTCGTCTGGATGTCATATCAGCTCACGCCGCGCACCTATTGGGCATCGGCATTGCTCTTCTCATGGCCACTTACCGCAGCACGGACATGGCCTCGCGCTCGCTCAAGAGCTACCGCAGCCTGCTCGACATCGCAGTCCAGCAGTACCGAGACAATAGCGGTTTTTACGTGGCCGCCGGCATCTGCAAGCGCCTGAATAGCGCGCTCGCGCGTGCAGCCGGTCGCCTCCATCACGATGTTCTGGCCGCGCACCACCAACTTCTCGTTCGTCTGCTGCACATCGACCATCAGGTTTTGGTATACCTTGCCGATCTTGACCATGGCACCGGTCGAAATCATGTTGAGAATGAGCTTTTGAACCGTTCCCGCCTTGAGCCTCGTTGAGCCGGTCAGTACCTCGGGACCGGGCACGGGTTCAATGGCAAGATCTGCGCTCTCCCCGATCTTCGACCCTTGGTTGCAGGCAATTGCGATCGTCTTGCACCCAGTTGCCTTGGCGTATACAAGGCCGCCCACCACATAGGGAGTACGACCGCTTGCCGCCAGGCCAACGACAAGATCCTTGTCCGAGAGTCCACGCCCCCGCAGGTCGCTCGCGCCGAGCTCCTCACTGTCTTCGGCACCTTCGACAGCCTTGATAAACGCCGTCTCGCCTCCGGCAATGAGCCCGACAATCAGATCGGGTGACACGCCAAACGTGGGCGGACACTCCGAAGCGTCGAGTACGCCCAGACGACCGCTGGTGCCTGCGCCCATGTAAAAGACGCGCCCGCCGCGCTCGAGTGCCTCAGCAGCCCAGTCGATTGCTGTGGCAACCTGGGGCAGCACTTTTGTGACCGACTGGACGGCACGAAGATCCTCATCGTTCATCGTCGTAACGATTTGCAGCGATGTCATCGTATCGAGGTCCATAGACCTTTGATTACGCTTTTCGGTCGTGAATTTTGTTAAATCGAGCATTTCATTCACCTCATCTTTCCTGTTTCTCGATGTAGTTTTGCTTAATGACATGCGTCGCCCGTTCGTAGTCGCTGGCAACGTAAGCAGCGTACAGGGCATCGACAACCATAAGCTGGGCCATACGCGAAGCCATGGCACCGCTGCGGACCAAGGGCTCACTCGCAGCGACGCCGAGCACGGCATCGGCCATGGTGGCAAGCTTGGATGATCCATCTACTTTGGTCACGGCCACAACGGGACAGTTGTGACGTTGGGCCTCGGCGGTGCAGTCCAGCACCTCTTGCGTCAAGCCCGAGTAGCTAAAGGCGATTGCCATATCGCCCTCATGCATGTTCTTGGCACACAAGAGCTGATCATGCCAGTCGTCGTACAGATGGCACTCTTTGTCGACACGCATGAGCTTTTGCGCCAGATTGTGCGCGACCAAACGAGAGGCACCGATACCGAACAGATTGACTGCGCGTGCCCGCTTAAGATAGGCCGCGCATCGCTCCAAGACGGTGTAATCGAGCGTTCGCGCCGTCGCTTCGATCGTGCGCACGTTGCTTTTCATCACCTTCCCCACGATACGTTCGACGCTGTCATCCATGGAGATGTCCTCGAGGGCTACGTCTTTCTTGTCACCTAAGAGCGCCAGCTCGGCAATCAGCTCGCGCTGGAACTCCTTGTAGCCCGCAAAACCCAAACGCTTGCAAAAGCGCAAAATGCTCGAGGGCGAGGAGAACGTGGCATCGGCAAGACCGCGGACGGACAGCCCGACCACCTCGTGCGGATGAGCGCTCACATATGCGATGACATTGCGTTCCGCCGGGCTCGCGCTGAGCTCACGCTCGCGAAGCCGCAAAAGCAATCCGTTTGCCATCTCAAACACCTCCGTTGAGAAGAATTAAAGACCAACGAACGATTCGTACCGGATACAAACAGCTTTTACGGTACATTGTGCCGCATCGTGGCGCACAAAGGACGAGCGTTCTACCGCTCGCCCCTCAAATCCGACCGCTCGGAAATACGCGCGACACAAAATATTTCAACGAGGTCGCATTATCGGTAACAGGGCTGTTACCGATACCGCCTCGCGTGGGCGCCAATCGGACGTGCCGCAAACCTCTACCCCGCCTCGCGCATCCAGCGATCGAACGTCCCCACGCACACGCCCAGGCACTTTGCTGCCTGGCTGCGGGTAATATCGCCCGCCTCATAGCTATCGCGCACCAGCTCAAACTGAGGAGGGCACGGCTTGCGAGGTCGACCGAAACGGACCCCTCGCGCCCGCGCCGCTGCAATTCCCTCCGCTTGGCGCCGATGGATATTCTCGCGCTCCACCTGCGCCACGTAGCTCAGCAGTTGCAGCACAATATCGGCAATCAGGGTATTAGTCACATCCGGCGTGCCGCTTGCCCTGGCGCGCGTGTCAAGCAATGGCATGTCCAACACCACAATGGCAACCCCGAGCTCCTTGGTAATGCGACGCCATTCCTCAAGAATCTCGGAGTAATTACGACCAAGTCGGTCGATAGAAAGCACCACCAGCACGTCCCCGTCTCCCAGGACGTGCAGCAGCTCGCGATAGCGCGGTCGATCGAAGTCCTTGCCGCTCGCATGGTCGGCATAAATATTCGCCGAGCCCACGCCATAGGCGCCCAGCGCATCCAGCTGCCGATTAAGATTCTGATCGCGCGAACTCACCCGCGCATAACCATACACCGTCGCCATCTCATCCCCGCTTTCTTGTAAACCTGCCAAAAAGGGACAGGTTTATTTTGGTAGGTTTTACCTCTCGAATAGCAGGTAAGCGGGCGGCCGAGCAGACGGCAAGGTAGCCATGATCCAAATGCGGAGGGCGGCCCCGAAAGACCGCCCTCCGCTCTCCCGCCATGAGTCGAGATTTGGCTAATGGATAAGCTTAAAGTCCAAGTGCCCACGCGTGGTATTGACGCGCGAGACCTCGATAATCACGCGCTGACCCAGTTCATAGCGAGTCCCCGTGTCGGCACCTGTGAGCGTGAGCGCATCCTCGTCGAACTCGAACCACTCGTTGCCCAGGCTCTTGATCGAAACCAAGCCTTCGACCTGCGTCAGGTCCAAGCGCACAAAGAGGCCCATGCTGCTAACCCACGAGACGGTTCCGGCATAGCGCTCGCCCAGACGGTCCTCATAGTACTGGGCAATCTTGATCTTTTGCGTCGCATGGCTAGCGGCATCTGCCGCGCGCTCGGCATCGCTGCATGCGCGGCAGATCTGCGGCAGAATGCGCGGCAGCGACTCGCGCCCCTTGCCGATCAGCCGCGGCGTACGGACCAGGGCGTCCTTGCCGCCGAGCTGCTCATAGGCCAACTGCAGTTTGAGCACGCGGTGCACCACCAGATCGGGGTAGCGACGGATGGGACTCGTAAAGTGACAGTAGCACGGCGCGGCGAGCGCAAAGTGGCCCTCGTTGCGCGGCTTGTACAGTGCGCGCTGCATGCTGCGCAGAAGCAGCGTGTTGACGAGCGGTGCGTTGGCCGTACCGGCGGCAGCATCAACTGCAGCCTGCAGCTCATCGGGACTCCCCAGGGCGATACCGGCAGCACGGCGATCGTCGATGATGCCTAGCTGCGCCAGCGCAACGGCGGCACCGTGCAGGCTATCGGGGCTCGGATCCTCATGCACGCGATAGCAGGCCTCGATATCACGGTCTGCCAGCCACTCTGCAACGCACTCGTTGGCGAGTAGCATGGCTTCCTCGATAAGCGACGTGGCACACGAACGCTCGCGCGCCACAATCTGCACGGGTACTCCGTCCTCATCCAATAGAGCGCGAATCTCGGCCGTGTCAAAATCGACTGAGCCGCGGGCACGACGAATACGACGGCGAAGTTCGGCGAGTTCGTTGGCGGCGACAAGGAAATCGCCGAGGTCGACGTTATAGCCGCGAGCAGTTTCCTCGCACGCAAGACCGCGCTCAAGCGCCTCCTCGCGCGAGGCCTCAGCAGCCGCAACATCCTCAGCGGCGCCTTCCAGCACCGAATACTCAACCGCGCCGGCACGCACCAGCAGCGCCTCGGCGCCGTCATAGTCCATACGCACACGCGAGCGAGTCACGCTGGGGTAAGGATCGTAATGCCGCACGCGACCCTGCGCATCGAGCTCAATGTCAACGGTAAACGCAAGACGGTCCTCGTCAGGGCGAAGCGAGCATAGGTCACAGGACAGGCGTTCGGGCAGCATGGGAAGCACGCGATCGGCCAGATACACCGATGTCGTACGATGGCGAGCCTCAAGATCGATATGCCCGTCCCAAGCCACATAGTGAGAAACGTCAGCGATATGCACACCCAGCTTGTAGCCACCCTCGGGCGTGCGCTCAAGCGAAATGGCATCGTCAAAGTCGCGCGCGTCGACCGGGTCGATCGTGATGACAAAGCGGTCGCGCAGATCGCGGCGGAGCGGGTCCTTAAGCGCCGCGGACACATCGAGCGAAAGCCCCTCGGCCTCGTCCAGCGCGGCCTCGGGATAGCTATCGGTATAGCCGTAACGCGCCATCACGTATTGAACGCCCAAATCGGGCGCGTCATCTCCGCCAATGCGGCGTTCGATCGTCACGGTGCCCGATTCCAGGCGCGTCGGGTAGGTCAAAATGCGCGCGACAACGGCATCACCCGGGTGGACGCCCAGACGATCCGCCGAGGTATCCTCGGACAGAATGAAGAAGTCGGCCTTCAGGCGCGAATCGAGCGGCTCGATCACACCGAGCGGACCAGCGGTCTGGTACGTACCCACCACGCTTATGGCTGCGCGCTCAACCACGCCTGCGATCACGGCGCGCCGCTCACCGTGCGGGCTGTTCTTAATGCTCACGGCAACGGTATCGCCATCCATGATCTCGCGCTTACCGCGGCCCATAACCTTGTAGTCGCCGCTCTCGGTTATGACATAGGCGCCATGCTCATGGAGCTGCACGCGCCCGGTCAGGCTCGGACGGCGTTCGCTGCGCACCGGCCCACGCTTATTGCGAGCACCGCGCTTATGCTTGTTATTGCGCCCCATGGCGCCTCCTTGCTATCGATGACGAACTCCAAAGAGTCTACCCAAATGATTCGCTTTCCTGCCGTCCCCTAGAGATCAAAAAACGGGCCGCCCCATAAGAGACGACCCGTTGGAAGGGATGAATTCCAGGCATGCCTACACGCGCAGGTAGCGGCGCATGGCTATGGCAGAACCAAAGAGACCGATAATCACACCGACCAGAATCAGCGCAGCATAGGTCACCAGGTAGTACTGCATCGGCAGGGCAAACGACATCCAGCCGATGCTCTCCTGCAAACGCGGAATCATCAGATTGCGCAGCAGCTCCAGAACGCCGATGGAAAGCAGCGAGCCCAAAATGGCCTGCAGTACGCCCTCGGTGATAAACGGGCCGCGAATGAAGCCGTTGCTGGCGCCGACCAGACGCATAATCGCAATCTCACGACGACGCGCCGTGATGGACAGGCGAATCGTGTTGTTGATGAAGATGAATGCGATAAAGGTCAAAAGGCCAACGAGCACCACGGCGGCGATGCGGATGTAGTTGGTCACCTGGAACAGGCGGCTCACTTCCTCTTGGCCGTACAGCACGCTCGCGTTGACGTCGCCGTCATCCGCGATCTTCTGGAAGTCGGCGTTCTTCTTGAGCTTCTGGGCCGTGCTCTCGACCTTGGACGGATCGTCCATCTCAATTGCAAACGAAGCCGGCAGCGGGTTCTGGCCATCGAGCGCGCTCATGGTGGCGTCGGCGTTGCCCGACATCTTGCTCGTATACTCGGCCAGCGCGTCGTCCTTGTCCTTGTACGTCACGGACTTGACGTTGCTCCACGTCTTGAGCTCAGCCTCAAAGGCCTGAACATCTGCCTGGTCGGCGTCATCGCTAATAAAGGCGTTGATGACGACCTGATCCTCGACGGTGCCGATCACGGAGTTCAGCATCGCGGAGCCCATGATGAACAGGCCGATGATAAACAGCGAAAGGAAGATCGTGATGACGGCGCCGAGCGAGGTAGTCCAGTTACGGAAGAAGTGACTGATTGCCTCTTTGAAGGAGTAGCCCACGTTAGTTGGTGCCATAGTTGCCGTAACCTCCCCTCTCCTGGTCGCGGATAACGTGGCCGCCCTCGAGGGCGATCACGCGACGGTGCATGCTATCGACCATCTCGCGGTCGTGCGTGGCGACGATCACGGTGGTGCCGGTGCGGTTAATACGCTCGAGCAGCTTCATGATGCCCAGCGAGATCGCCGGGTCGAGGTTACCCGTGGGCTCGTCGCAGATCAGCAGCGGCGGACGGTTGACCATAGCGCGGGCGACGGCGACGCGCTGCTGCTCGCCACCGGAAAGCTGGTCGGGCAGCGAGTCCATCTGATCGGCCAGACCGACCAGACGCAGCACCTCCGGCACCTGGCTGCGAATGACGCCCTTGGGCTTGCCGATGCACTGCAGGGCAAACGCCACGTTTTCGTAGGCGGTCTTTTGCGGCAGAAGCTTAAAGTCCTGGAACACGGCGCCAATCTGGCGGCGCAGGAACGGAACCTTGCGGTTCTTGATCTTCATGAGGTCCTGACCGGCAACCAAGATGCGGCCGCTCGTCGGCTTGACGTCGCGGTTGAGCGTCGACAGCAGCGTGGTCTTACCCGAGCCGGAATGACCGACCAGGAAGACGAACTCGCCCGGATAGATCTCGATGTTGATGTCGTCGAGTGCAGGCTTGTTGGGCTGTGCCGGATAGATCTTGGTGACATGCTCCATAAGGATGACGGGCTCGACACCGGCCTGCTTGGCCATCTTCTTGCGGCTGGCTTGCGGATCGATGGGCGCAAACACCGACGTAAAATCGGGGTTGTTGAGCGCGTTATCGAGGCTTGCGACCTCGGCGGCCTGATCGCTCTCGACCACCGGGGCAGCAGGCTGCGTGGGATCGGGAATAGCGGCAAAGAGACCGGACTGCGCAGGCTGAGGAACCGGCGTCGCAGGGGCCATGGGGTCGGGAATGCCGGCCATGGTAGGCTGCGGCGTGGCGGCGCCAGCCTGAGGCTGCTCCACGCGAGCGGTCACGGCCTGAACGGGCTCAAAACCCGCCGTGCCGGAAAGCGCGACATCGCTGGTGGGATTGTAGGCAAAGGGATCGGATGCCGGCTGTGCCTGATCTGCCGGCTGAGTGGGGGCCTGAGCAACAGGCTGGCCCTCTGAATCCGGAGTGGCGAAACGACTGCCCTGGACGCCTGTCTGCGTCTTGGGGGCATCATCGCCCGCACCGGAGGTACGGAAGTGGTTACCCACTGGTGCTCCTTATCGTCGTGCGTTTAAACTACATGAGCGCTTTGTATTTTAGCAGCATTAGCTTTGCTGCACATAAGAAGCATGGCGGGCTTTGGGATCCCACCGGCCGGGCGCAGGGTTACCTCCCAAATCGTCCTCGCGCATGGCCGGCATTTGTCCTGCTCCTGCGGAGCTGCGGACAAACGCCGGCCTGCGCTGCGGAAAGATTTGGGAGGTAACCCTGCGCACGGCCTGCGGTAACTAAGGGGTCGCTGCGTTTTATTTGGGTGCAGCAGCGCTATGCTTGGGGCTGAATTGCACGTGGCTGGAATGAGCCCTTATCCCAATAGAAATCCTGCTTGATACGGCCTCTTTAGAAGTTGCGGTGAAATAGGGACTGTTTTAGCAGTTAAAAGCCCTAATCAGTCCTTATCTCACCGCAACTGAAACAGGGGCGCTCTCCAAGAGAGCGCCCCTGCCGGGTTTCCATAGTACTGGCGAAGCAGTCCTTGAGATCCGTCTTGCCTTATGCCAAGAACTCCTTGGTGGTCGCCACGATGTTGGCGGCGTCCAGGCCGTACTTGTGCAGGAGCTCGGCACCCGGGCCAGACTCACCGAAGGTGTCGTTGACGCCGATCTTCTTGAGCGGCGTCGGGCACTGCTCGCACAGGACGTCGGCAACGGCGCTGCCCAGGCCACCGATCACAGAGTGCTCCTCGACGGTCACGACGTGGCCGGTCTTGGTGGCGCTCTTGACGATCAGATCGGCATCGATGGGCTTGATGGTGTGCATGTTGATGACCTCGGCGTCGATGCCCTCGGCAGCGAGCTGCTCGGCGGCCTCGAGAGCCTCGCCGACCATCAGGCCGCAGGCGATGATGGTCACATCGGCGCCCTCGCGCATGACAATGCCCTTACCCAACTCGAACTTGTAGGTCTCGGGGTCGTTGATAACCGGCGAGGCCAGACGGGCGACTGTCTCTTATACACATCTCCGAGCCCACGAGACCGTACTAGATCTCGT
>CABSMZ010000014.1 GCA_902478875.1 uncultured Collinsella sp. | reverse complement strand
AGACAGACGAGCTTGCGAGGAGCCTTACCGGCGCACACACGGTCGAGTGCTTCAAGCGACAGGACGGCACCCAAACGCAGCGGATCGCACCCAAAGAGGCCAGCCACGGTGTTATCCACTACGAGCAGCGCATGAGCCTCACGCGCTGCGCGGCCTAACGCACGAAGATCGGGAACGAGCAAACCAAACCCGCCGATAGAGTTGACGAACCACCACAGGTGCGGCCCCTCGGCATCAAACGAAGCATCAAAGCCCTCGGACGCAGCAGCAAACGCGGCAGCCGACGGCTCCCCCACCATAGCCACGTCGCAGGCATCAAAGCCGTGCGCAAACGCATCGGCAAAGTCGTCCGCAAAGGCAACCAGACGATCACCGGGACGCACAATCCCCAACAGAGACAGCGCCGCCGGCACATGCGGGGTCGCAACAAGACGCGCCTCACGCGAGCCGGCCCTCAAAGCCCAAGCCTCTTCTAGCTGCTGTACATCCACAAGGCACCGTCCCTTCATAAACAAAAACCCACGATGCGGGTGTTCCCCGCATCGTGGGCAACGGCTGCAGTATAGCGCCGATATGCGACAAATCGCCTAGATGTTGAGCGTGTGATAGTTCACGCTCGCACCCGGAGCGTCAATGGTCACGCCATAGGCCTCGGGATAGATGCGCGTCGAGAATACGAGCGAGCCATCGTTCACAAACACCTCGACCGACGAGGCATCGCCGACAATGCGAACGTTACGAACCTCGTCGACGGGCTCCCAGCGCACGGTACGCCCGCAGCCGGCAGAAGCGCGACTCTCATCGGTAAATCGCATCTCAAAGCGCGCGGGCAGTTCGCCCTCGGCGGGCATAAACGCCAGCTTCAGCTCGCCATCAACGATCGCGGTAAACGCGCCGTCGACACCGTCGACAACAACGTCAAAGCAGGTATCGTCGGCAACCTCCAACGAGCCCTCCCCCACACGCACCGAGGCATAATGGTGCTCAATCTCGCGCGCCGGCTGCTGCAGCACCACGCCGCCGGCACCGGCTGTAAGCTCGCGCGGCACCGTCATGCAGTGCTGCCAGCCGCACACCACGGTGGGCGCGTTGCCATAGGTCGGCTCATCGGGCATGCCCATCCAGCCGATCAAAATGTGGCGACCGTCCTCGGACGTAAACTCCTGCGGAGCATAGAAGTCAAAACCGGCGTCCCACAGGCGGAACTCGCCCAGCTCATAGGCACCGTCACCACCGGTGATGTCACCCGTTACAGGCAAGTAGCCAGCGGCATACACATTACCGCGGTCCCAACGACCGCCCTCGAGCCCCTGGGGCGAGAAGGACAGCCATTTCGCCGGTACACCGCCATCCGTCTCAATCTCCAGATACCCCGGGCATTCCCACATAAACCCAAAACGCTCGGGCGTAGACACACGGCTCTCGAGCTCCCAGCTCAGCATATCGGCCGAGCCGTACACCAAGATCTCGCCCACATCACGACCGGCGCCCTCGCCATGCATGGCGCAAAAACGGCTCTCGACATGCGGCCCGTCCACGCGACGGCGCGCGCCCAGCACCATGTGGTAACGCCCATCATCATCGCGCCACACCTTGGGGTCACGCACGTGGCAGGTCAAATCCTCGGGATAATCCTCGGAAGCCAGCACCACGCGCTTTTGGCTAAACGTCTGTCCATCGGCGCTCTCGACATACACGGTATCGGCGCGACGGCCGGAGTTGACATAGTCAAAGACGCCGTCCGCATCGGGGAGCTTAACGTTGCCGGTATAGAGCACGCGAATGCGACCGTCCTCGACCAAAGCCGAGCCCGAGTACACGCCATGGCAGTCGAACGGCTCGTCGGGAAGCAGCGGCGCTCCAACATATTCCCAGTTCATAAGGTCGCGGCTTATGGCATGGCCCCACATCTTGACGCCGCCCTCAACATCAAACGGAGCATATTGAAAATAAGCGTGGAACACGCCGCCCGCCTGGCAAAGACCGTTGGGGTCGTTGAGCCAACCCGCCGGCGGCATAATGTGGAAGTGCTGGCCATACGCGCCATGACCGCACTCAGAGGCGGCAGCGTCAACAGTGGCAACCAGCTTTGCAAGGTCGCGACCAAGTGCATTAGACATATCAAAGTCCTAACGGATCGAAAGTAACAAGGCACCAGAGATCGGTACCAGATACGGGAAACGCCCGCGAGCATACAGCCCGCGGGCATCCCCTCAATCAAAAGCTCTTAGGCCTGCTCGGAAGCCTTGGGCTCGTCCTTGTACAGGACAAACGAGATGGCAAAGGACACGACCGCGGCAACCGCAAACATGATCGCGTACTGCACGGGCTGGGCCAGGCACAGCAGGATACCGAAGATACCCGTAACACCCGTGCCGGAGGCAGCCAGCGAAGTGAGCGCGCAGACCAGGGCACCGCAACCGCCGCCGATGCAGCCGGCGATGAAGGGCTTAAAGAAGCGCAGGTTCACACCAAAGATGGCAGGCTCGGTAATGCCCATGAAGGCGGACAGGGCCGAAGGAAGCGCCAGACCCTTGATCTTGGCATCGCGGGTCTTAAAGGCAACGGCGAGCGCGGCACCACCCTGGGCGATGTTGGCAGCGCTGGCGATGGGCAGCCAATAGGTCACACCGTACTGAGCGAGCTGGCCCAGATCGATGGCGGTGTACATCTGGTGGATACCGGTAACGACCGTGGGGGCATAGAACAGGCCGACGATAAAGGAACCGATGCCAAAGGGCAGGGTGAGCAGGGCCTGAATCAGACCGAGAATGGCGTTCTCGGCCCACACGAAGATGGGGCCGACGGCAACGAGGGTCACGAGCACGGTCACGAACACCGAGACGAGCGGGGTCACAAAGAGGTCGAACATCTCGGGAACGATCTTGTGCAGGCGCTTCTCGAGGAAGGCCAGAATAGCGCAGGCGATGACGATGGGGATAACGTGGCCTTGATAACCGACCCACTCAAAGCTGTACACACCGGGGATGACGTTGACCATGGTCTGCACGCCCTCGGAGGCAACCGTGTAGGCGCTCTGTAGCGAGGAGTTGATGAACGCACCACCGACAACGGCGCCCAGATACGGGTTGGCGCCAAAGGCCTTAGCGGCGGAGTAACCGATCAGGATCTGCAGAATGCCAAAGGACGTGCCCGAGACCAGGTCGGCAATCTTGTAGATAAAGTTATTGGTGTCGAGCGCGATAAAGCCGTTGGAGGCCATAAAGTTGAGGGCGCTCATAATGCCCAGCAGCAGACCCGAGGCCACGATGGCAGGGATGATGGGGACAAAGACGTCGCCGAGCACCTTAATGGCGCGCATAAAGATGTTCTGCTGCTGCGCCGCGGCCTCCTTGACCTCGGCCTTGGTGGCGGCCTCGACGCCACTGAGCGCGATGAACTCCTCGTAGACCTTATTGACGGTGCCAGTGCCAAAAATAATCTGGAGCTGGCCCTGGGCTTCAAAGACGCCCTTAGCGCCGTCGATATTCTCGAGGGCCTCCTTGTCAACCTTCGCGTTATCGGCAATCACCAGGCGCAGACGCGTGGCGCAGTGTGCGGCTGAAACAACGTTGCCGGCGCCACCGATGTTGTCGAGCACCTCTTGGGCTGATTTGCGGTAGTCCATGACTTCCCTTTCCTCCAACGGGTGCATGCGCACCCGACTACCTTTGACACTTACACTGTAATCGTTTTCAGTTTCATATGTCTGTAATCGTTTTCATAGTAGGGTGAACGGTAGGAGAAAGCCGGCGAATGGTAGTTTTACCGCAAAAACAGGGGCCTCAAAGGCAGGCAGACATGCCCAAAGCCTAGACATTCATAAGTTGATGGCCGAGTTTGAGCGTCTTGAGACCGCTCTCCCCCTCCACGCCATCGAGCGTGTTGAGCAACATATTGGTCGCCTCGACGCCACTGGTCAGGTAGCCATAATGCACGGTGGGAATGCCGCCCGTCAGCGCGCGCAAAAACGCGTTGTCGCCAAAACCGCTCACGCGGTGAATACCCTCGCCCATGCCGCGAACCTCATCGATGGCACGCAGCGCGCCCGCCGCCATGGTGTCGGTCGCGCACGCGATAAACGAAACATCGGGGTCGACGGAAAGCAGTTCACGCGCCGCACCATAGCCCGAGTCGAGCGTAAACGAGCCCAGGCGAATCAAGGCGGCATCGAGCGGGTTGCCCGCGGCGCGCAAGCCGGCCTCAAAACCGCGACGGCGGTCATAACCGGCCGCGCGGTCCTCTTCGGTAACTCCAATATAGGCAATCTTGCCGTCCACGCGACCCGCAAGCGCATGGCCCAGCTCAAAGGCGGCCTCGTAATCGTCGTGATAGACGCACGCCGCGCCCTCAACATTCTGACCGATCAGCACGATGGGCACACGGCACGATTCAATCGCCCGACGGTGCTCGTCGGTAATCATGGTTGCTACCAGCACAATGCCATCGACCGGGTGGTTTTGGAATAAATCGAGGTATTCGAGCTCGCGATCGGGGGCATTGTCGGTATTGGCAAGCAACATCTGGTAGCCACGACGACCGAGCACCTGGCCAATGCCGGCGGTAATGCGGCTTACGGATTCCGAGTTGATTTTAGGCACGATGACGCCGATGAGCTTGGTGGAGCCGGTGCGCAGCGCGCGAGCCTGGCTGGACCGCACGTATCCGGTCAGCTCAATCGCTTGCTTAATGCGCTCGGCCTTATCCGCCGAGATATATCCACCGTTGAGGTAGCGCGAGACGGCGGCGCTCGAAACGCCCGCCAGCTCGGCCACATCTTTCATCTTTACCACGAGCACCCCTGACAACGAATTCACAAGCACCATGATAGCTGCCTTGCCAGCAAATTGAGTAAATAGAATTCCTGGTCGAGCAGATGCCCGCGCAGCGTCGAGCGGTCCGGCGTTTATTAAAACGCCGGAACCAAGTTATCCGTGGTATTCGCCGTTGTATTGGATGAGCGTCAGGTCCTCCACGCCGTCGAGCGCACGGATGGCGTCGGCATAGGGCATGTCCACGCCGTCCGAGAACACCTCGACGGCCATCTCCACCTTGTCGCCGCGCATGGTCTTAGACTTAACGGTGAACTTGGTGCGGCCAAAGGCACGCACAATGTCGTCGCCCGTGGTCTGACCCGTATAGTGGATAACCATCATGTACACGCGCGCCTTGTCCTGGTGCGTAGCGAAGCCGGCGATCATCACGACGATCACCACTGCCGCAAGCCCTACGAGCGCGTACATGCCGGCGCCCGCTGTGATACCCGTGGTAATGGACCAAAACAGATACAACAGGTCGAGCGGATCCTTGACCGCCGTTCGGTAACGGACGATAGACAGAGCACCGACCATACCGAGCGAGATGACCACGTTGGTCGAGATCGCGAGCGTCACCATGCAGGTGAGCACGCACATGCCCACAAGCGTCACGGCAAAGCTGCGCGAGTACACCACGCCGGTAAAAAAGCGCTTGTACACGTAGTAGATCAGGATGCCCATGGCGAGCGCCACGAGCAGCGACAGGCCGATCTTGGCAGGGTCGACCTGGCCAAACGCCTCCAAGACGGAGTTCTTAAAAAAGTCCCTGGTGCTCATGGTCTAAATATCCCCTCGGTTCTCAAAATCCGATTCCCAGTAATTAAAACCGCGCAGGTAGGCGGTCTTTTCGTAACACAGGCAGTACTTGGAAACCGCCGTGAGCTCGGCCGCACCCGGCGGCACCAAATCGCGCACCAGCTGCGGGCAAAACTCGGTAAACTTGACCTCCATCACTAGTTTGCCGGGCTCCAAGACCGGCAGCGCGGGCAAGGTCGCATCAAAGATATCGAAGCTTCCCACCGCGGCGCGCACGTTCATGTCAAACGTAACGCGCACGGTGCCCTCATCCATCACCCACGGCTCGCGCTCGTAGTCCACGATGGTGCGCGGGCGCATCATGTTGCAGATGCACTCGATGTAGAACTCGCGGCAGAGCGGATAGGGGCTCCTCAGCAAAAAGTCGTAGTCGCCGGCCAGAATCTGCTCAAACTCGCCGCGCGTGAGCGGCGCGTCCTCCTTGTAGATCCAGCTGCCGAACTTCTTTTTGCGCTCGAGCTTAATCACCTTGTCGCTGCCGTTATAGATGCGCACGCGATACTTTTTGCGCATGAGAATACCGGCGTCTTTTTCCTCGTAGGCCGAGTTGCAGTAGTCGTCAAAATACAGGCTGCGAATGGTGTAACCACCCGCCCGCGCATGCTTGTCCAGTTTAAAAACCGGCGCCATGCGACAGGCAAGCGCGGAGTGCTCGCCCTCGTTAATGAGATATTTGAGCTCGTGGCGGTAACGCTCCTGCGTGGTACGCACAGGCGGAGCCGCCAAGCGCTCAAGCAGCGCGCTAGCCCTCCTCATACGTGTCCTCCACGACCTTACCGCCGTCTTGCACGTAAAAACACTTCATGCCGTAGTGCTTGCCGTCGTCGGTCACATAGTAGTCAAACGCATCTTGCCTATAACCGTCGGAGTTGGTGGCACGCACGCGCACAAAATACTGGCCGGCATCGGGCACATCGCAGGTCACCTCGGGAAGCAGCACGTCCTCGGCCTTAAAGACCACGTCGCTAATGGCATAGTCACGAGCAAGCTCCACAGTGTAGCGAATGTCGCGCGCCTCAAAGTCGTAGGACGCATCCCAGTTAATACGCAGCTTACCGTTATCGATCTGCGGCACGCCGATGTAGAACGGCATGGGCTTTTTAAAACTCTCGCGAAAGCTCTTGTAGTTCTCCTCGACCTCGGAGGGAATCGCCGCAGCGATCTGCTCGTATTGGTCCTTGGTGACAGGCAGATTGTCGATATCGGGCGAAGCAAAGACCAGGGATTCAGTCACATCGCGGTAGTGCTTGATCATCTTGGTCAGGCGAGTCTCGGTCAAATACGAGCGCAAGTCCTTGACGGCACGGTCGAGTTCGCTGCGGAACGACTTGCTGCGCAACGCGCGGTTAAACAGCACGTTGCCCCAGTAGTTGCTTGCACCGCGCTCCCAGCTCGCGTAGTCCGAAAACCCGGTAAGAGAAAGCTCCAGCTTACGCAGCATGCCGTCGTTATCCCAATCTAAAAAGTACCAGGTATTTGAGTTGAGCGGGCTGTACAGATAGCAGTTACGGTTCTGCGTATCGCAGTTGCCCGTCAGGATCTGAAACGCCAGCCAATAGACCAGATTCTCGGTATCAAAGTAGGTATCGAGCACATCATCGATCTTTTGTGATTCGTCGTTGAGCGCATCGAGCATCTCGATGAGCTTGGTGTGGTCCGAATCGCCCTTAATCTCGAGCATGCCCTCAAAGTTTGCCTGGTTGTAGTCGGGATCGTCGGCAAGCTTAATGGTGTCCTCGTAGCGATGGAAATCGAAGTTGTTCACCTTGTACAGATGCCCGTTCTTATCCAGGCCATGTGCCTTAAGCGCCGTCTTGTTGAGCTGCTCCACCTGCGTAAACAGGCCGTAGTCCTCAAAGGTGTCGTTGAACTTTTCGGTCTGGTCGCACACCCACAGATGCACAAACTGCGTACGCAGGCCCATCATCTGGGGTATCCCGCGGATAAGGTCATAGGCCATCTTGTTGCGAAAACGCATACCCTCGCCCATGTGCTTGTTGAGCGCAATCGCGCGCTGTTGGCGCCAAGTACCCTTGCCCTTTTTGAGCTCCACCTTGTAATTCTTTTGCGAGTTGTTGCTCGATGTCTGACCGCGCACCTGCACGGTGGCATTGGGCGCTTCCTCGCCATAGCCAACCTCGCCGGCCACCGGGCCGTCTTCGTCGCCCGCCTGCAGCAGGCCCATAACCTGATAGCGCGTCACCCCCATGTCGGCATAGTCATACAACGAGTACGTGTTGATCTCGGCCCAGCTGTGGTCGGTGTTCTCGGAGCTGTTGCCGCGCGAGACCGTCAGGTACATGGTCACAATGCCCGAGTCGTCGTAGACCTCGTACAGCTCATCTTTATCGCGAAGATGCTTGGTACCGTCCGAGGCCTCAGCCTTTTTAATCTTGTCCTGCTTTTTGACCTTTTTGGTCGAGGATTCGTCCTGAGACGAACAGCCCGAAAGCAACAGCGCGCCGGCAGCTGCCTCGATCAGGCAGCGGCGAGACATCAACTTATCGATCATCAGAACCTCCCCAATGTTTTTGGTACAGGCGGACCACCATACGTTCAAACGCACTGCGCGGCTCACCGCCCGCGCGCTTGTCCTCGTAGCATTGCTCAACACGGTCGAGCACCCGGCCAAGTTCGGTAAACCAGCCCGTCTTGTCGGTCGCCACAATGGGCTGCTGGCTCAGGATACGATACGGCAAGTTGGCGGTATAGGTATCGAGCCGCAGCAGCGCCACGATAAAAAACACCGCTGCACCCAACAAAAAGCCAAAGCCGTAAAACTGCTGCGGCAAAAGCAACGACACGGCAGTCGCCAGCCCGGCCACACCGGCAAACAACCCCGAGGCCAGCACGGCCCCCTTGTAGTCGGTAAAGTACAGCAAGATAAGCATCACCGTATTGCCCACGGCATACAGGCCATAGCCCACGCACAGCGTGCGAAAATACCCGTGCATAAGGTTGTTAAAGCCCAACGGTAAGGCCGACAGTACCGTGGTCTCGAGCGAGATGACCGCCGCGGTCACAAACAACTGTTTGAGCGCGCAAAAGCGCAGTTCGCTGTTAAGCGTGGAGAGCATCTCCTCCTCGACCACCACAATATCGCCTACCACGCCGCCGTCATTGAACAGGCTGTAATAGTCGCGGTAGCGCGGATAGAAGTTGACCTCGACCGAGACCACAAAATTGACGGTCGTGACCAGGATCGTCAAAAACGCAATGAGCGCCGGCACATCGTAGTAGGGCGCACCATAAAACAAGCCCTTGACCTGCACGCCAATGGGACCGGCCCAAATAATCACCAGGTGCGCAAAGAGTCCCAGATTGGTTAACAGACCCGTGAGCGCCAGCGGCATAAACTGATCGAGCCACTGCAAAAAGGGCCAGGGGCTGCGGTCGCTCTGAGGAAAATACCGGTACAGCAGCACCACGTCCCAGGCGAGCATGACGCCGTAGCCCAGAGCAATTGACGCCAACAGGCCCTCGACCGGCGGCAGCCCCAGCGCCAGCGCGGCCAGGGCGCACAGGCACGCCACGCCAATGGCAGCCGCAAAGCTGCACAGGATGCCGCGGTAATCCTTGATGGCCGTGAGGTAACTCATGCCGTTCCAGTTGACGATCATAATGTTGAACAGCCACAGGCACAGCAGCCCCTGCAGCAGCGTGGCGCCCGAGAACAGCAAAAAGACGCCGTAGAGCACCGTGCCCGCAACGAGCATGACAGCATTGGAGCCCCAAAACGAGGGCAGAATCTCGTACTCGCGCTCGGCAAACAACATGTCGGCCAAAAAGCGCGTGACCGGCATAGAGAAAAAGCTCGTGAGCAAAAGTGAGGCCAGCAGTGTGTAGGTCACCATGCACACCAGCAGATCCTGGTTGGCACGGCCCACACCCCACAGACCGCACAGCACCAAGATACCCACCTGGAGCAGCACGCCCAACAGCATGGGACCCGTGCACACAATGCCGGCGTAGCCGTAAGCACGCATCGTGGCAAACAGGCCCTTGCGCCTAAACAGGCGCTTGAGCTCAAAACCAATTCCGGCCATCGGCTACTCCCCCTCTCTGGGCAGGTTAAACGCACACGCCGTCTCGTCGTACAGCGCGCGATAGTTGGCGAGCATCTGCTCGTGCAAAAAGTACGTGGCAACGCGACGCTGCCCGCGCTCCCCCATCTCAATGCGACGGGCGCGGCTCACGCACATGCGCTCCATGGCATCGGCCAGGCCCTTGCGATACATGGGCGGCGTCACAAAACCCGCCACGCCAAAGTCGTCGCCCGGGGCGCCTTCGAGCAGCTCACGGCAGCAGCCCACCTCGGTCGTCACGCAGGGACGACGCGCTGCAAGCGACTCCAGCACGCTAAGCGGCTGGCCCTCGGAGATGCTCGTCAAAATGGTAAAGTCGAGCTTTTCCATGTACTCGACCACGTTGACGCGACCGGTAAAGATCAGGTCGCGCACGCCCAGGGTATCGACCAGCGCGTGGCACTCGGCGCCGTACTCTTCGTCGTCCACGCCGCCCATGATGTGCAGGCGCACCTTGGGCAGGCGCTCGTGCAACTCAAAGAAGGCATAGATCATGGTCTTGACGTCCTTGATGGGCGCCAGGCGCACCACCGCGCCAATGTCCACCCAGCCGTCATCGGGCTTTAAGGGAATGTCCTTAAAGCGGTTGAACTGGATGCCGTTGGGGATGACCAGGCATTTGTCCGCATCGCAGCCCATATCGATCTGCGTCTTGCGGGCGTTATGGAACAAACTCGTCACGCGGAAGGCGCGGCGGTAGATCTCCTCCGAAAGCAGGTAGAAAAAGCGGATCCAGCGGTCCTTAAACGACGGCACCACCCAATCGGCGCGAATGATCTCTTCCTCGCGCTCGCGGGTATAGATGCCATGTTCGGTCAGCAGCACCGGCGCATGGCGAACGCTTGAGCCCAGGCAGGCGAGCAGGCCACCGTAGCCGGTCGAGATGGCGTGGTACACATCGGCCACCGGCACCTCGCTGCCCAACAGGTAGAGCACGGGAAGCAACATGGAGCGCATGGTGTGGAATGCATCGGCAAAGGGCGTGTAGGGGTACTCGGCCAGGCACACGTCGCGGAAGATGTCCATAAACGTTCGGCTCTGCAAAAACGAGAGCGGATGCACGCGACGGCGCTGAAAGATATCGAACAGCACGTCCCAGTCCGGATTGGAGAGCGACACCAGGCGGCGTAGCGCCTCGCGCTCGCGGTCGTTAAAACTGGCTTCGTGCTGTTCGCCCGAAAGCCGCAGGGCATCGTCCAGGAACACCTCGTGCACCTCGACCACGTTGCCGGGCAGCTCGTAGACAAATTTGCCGCGGTCGGCAGCATGCGCGCCAATCACCCATAGCACAAACTCATGCTCGGGCATGGCCTGGATATAGCCATGCATCCAGGTAGATACGCCGCCGTGCACATAGGGGTAGCAACCCTCGAGTACCAAGCAGATTCTCATCTGTCGCCACCCTCCTTGCGCTCGATCGTCAGGGTCTTATCATTTGCCTTGAGCAGATACAGATTGCCCGTAAGGTGCGTCAGTTCGCCACCCGTCACCGCACCCGGCTCGCCATTATAGGCGCGGAACATGAGCCACGCCTCGTCGTGGAAATTGCCCAGGCTGAGCGTCCAGGCATCCGCACTGGTATCCACGCTCACCGTAACCGACGAAAAGCGCTGAATGGCACCCGAGCATTCCGAGCCGGTCTGGCGACGCAGGTCGGGCGCAGACTTGGTAAGCCAGTCCAGGTAGTCGGTCAGGCCGCCCTTGTAGACTTCCCAGCCCTCCTTGGCGCCGCGATCGGGATCGAGCAGGTCGTCCGGGTGCATAAAGTGCGCACTCACGTAGTGCATGTTGAGCTCGGACACGGCAGCCAGGCGCATATAGGAATCGTCGACCATGCCGCCCGAGACAATACGCGGCTGCTCCACAATACCATCGCTCGCCACGCCAAACTCCTGCACGTACGGCAGGTCGGTACCGTCCTCAAAGTATGTGCTGGCAATAGTCTTAATGCGCGGAACGTCGGTGCCGATAAGCTGGCGCGCGCGGGCCGAAAGGATATTCGACGGTGGCACGTAGACCGAGCCGTGCGCGTTAGGCAGCACCTCGTCCTGGAAGGCTATAAGCTCGTTGAGCGAAGCGACGAGCGTTTCCTTGTTTTTCCACGTCTTGTAGACGTACAACGTACCATAGTCGGTGTCCCAGAGCGCAAGCGGTTGATGGTTGTAGCCGTGAAAGCCCAGCTCTCCGCCCATCTGCAGCAGCATGCCGCCAAAGTAGCGGAACTGCGTGGTATCGGCCTGGCGCGCGGGCTCGGTCTGGTTGACCGCGTCCTCGTAGTTTTCGATCATCACGCCGGTATAGCGAATGCCGTATTTTTGCGCGAGCTTTTGCAGATCGGGCCACCAGACCTTGGCATAAAAATCGGCGACGGAAAGCCCGTAGTCGCGCTTGATGTAGGTGCCGTCGCCCGAGGGCACAGGGCTGGGAAAGTCGTCCAAATAGAACACGGCGCTGTTGATGACCGGATAGGCCGTGGCTTCACCCAGCAAGCTTATGGCCGAAGCATAGAACCCACGCATGACCTTGTCGTAGATGCCAATGTTGCACACCACGGTGTGACCACTGCCGCAATCGTTAGACCAAATGAGCGGCGTGCCCGCATCGCCGGTCTTTGCCCAGACGTGCGCCGTTTCGCGCAATGAAACCGAAAGTGAAGAATCGAAGGGATCCGAGAACTCGTAGCGCTCTCCCCCGCCCAGCATAAAGTCCTCACTCGGAACGACACTTTCGGCTGTCGCATAGTCATATCCGGCCGATTCGATCCCAAGCTTGGAAGCAATAGCCTGCAGGCAGTTCGAGTTATCTGGCGTCATGCCCAGCATGAGTGAGCCGCCCGCACTCACCCAACTCATAATGTCGCTCAGGTGCGTACCGAGCCCATCGAGCGACGGCATGAGCAAAATCACGCGATCGAAGGAGGTCAGCGAGGGAATGGCATCCGCACCATCCAGGGCAAGGTCCACGTCGCGGTGCGCGATCTTCATGTCGAGCAGGATCTGGTCGAACTGGTCTTTAACGTCGTCAACACCATCTTGGTCCGAGTCGGTAATGACCAGGCACGTGGGCTTTTGGCCAAAGATTGCCGAGGAGGCCGGCACTGCATCGTTGGCGGCAAGCATCCCCAGCTTATGCTGGCCCGCGCTGTACTGCACGCCGGCACGCTCCACCAGCAACACGGCGGCCATGGCAATAAAGACCGCCCACACCACGAGGAGTCCCATCCAACGAAAGCGGCCTGCACGGTCGCGGATATGTTGCGCCACGCTCATCGGACCTCCTCCCCGTCGCGCCAAAACGCCAACTTTTCGCGGTTGTCGGCGCTCAAATACACATGTTGCTTGTCAATCGCATCAATCACACGGTGGACCTCGTCACCGTCGCGGCGCATCACGGCCAGGCGCAGGCAAAGCATCCAAACCTCCTGCTCCTCGGGCACGTCGAGTACCAGCTGGTTGGTCACGGCCTGCGCCTCGTCGATCTGTCCGACATCGGCCAGCGCCGTCGCATATCGAATGCGCAGCTCAAGGGTATCCTCGCGCTCGCAGCGACGCGCAAGCAGGCGCGCGTACTGTTGGCGCTGAATCTGATCCACGCGCCCCTCAGCCAAGCCCGAGCACAAGTATTCACCAAGAAAATCGCAGTATTCGTTGAGGTTTTGCGCGCTCGGGTCCGTCTTAAAGGCACGCTCAAGCTGCTGCAGTTTAAGGTCGGACTCCTTGGAGATCTGCGCCACCGCCGTCGCGGCATAGTGCGCCACCTCAACGTCGTCGTTAAGCTTAGCCGCCTGCAGCTGCGCCAGGTACGCGTCGGGCTCCTCGGTGAGCATGGAGAGCATTAGTCGGCGCCGGTATGCCGGGTCGTTGACGATGAGCGCCTCCTCGAGCGGCACTACGCCTGCATCGGCGTCACGGTCGTGCACCAGGATGCTGCGATGTAGGTCGTCGTTGAAGCGCAGCGACTCCAGCGCAGACTCTTTCAGCCCCTCGCCAAACACCGCGCTGCGGGCCGATAGCAGAACCACCAGCAACGGGCCCCACAGCGGCACCAGCACTATCACAGCCAACATGTGCCCGCGCACCGGCAGCAGGCCCAGCTTCATGAGCGTCCACAGCATCAGGCAAACCAGCGCTTGAATCAGCAGCAAGACGGCAGCAACGACAAGCGAGATCAAGCGGCACCCCCCTCACCGTCACCGGTGTAAGAGATGTGTTGCAACAGCGCCACGATGTCCTCGCCATCGACGGGCTCCACCGCAATCTGCTTTGCGCTCAGGCGCTCGCGGATAATGGGCAGATCGCACGCCTTTGCCTGGCGCATAAGCAGGTAGAGCACGTCGCCGTCGACCAAGCCCGCCGCGTCGCTCTCGCGGATTGCCGACCCGATTGCGCCCACCAGCTCGCCGACAGGCTCCATGCCCGGTACCACGCGCAGGAGCAAAAAACTCCCCATCTTGCTATCTGCGAGCGCCTGCTCCGCCGCGAGCTCTTGGCCAAAGGCAGCCTGCTTGAGCACGCAAGTGCCGTCAACGCAGCGTTTATCCTGCGCCACCGCCTCATAGTCAAAGGCACGGCCCAGCGCGCTTTCGACCAGCCCGCACAAGATGCGGAACAGGTTTTGATAATAGAGAGTCATTTGGTTTTCGGCCGCACGACGCACAAAGATCAACACGGCGGGTGCCCCGTCGCGCTCGATCGTGTATCCAAACATGGGAAGCCCCGGCGTCAGCTCGCGGTTCACCCACAGGTTCGAACGACCCCCGTCGCCCAAAAGAGGTGCAAGCTGCTCAAGCGTGAGCGAGCGTGCGGCATCTTCGGCAATCGCGGGACTTGCTGCCACCAGGCGTGCAAATGCCCCGCCCGAAACATGGTAGATCGCCACCGAATCGTTCTCGATGATCTCGCCCAGAAGCTCGCAGCACTTGCGATAGATGTCGCGTGGGTTAAGCACGTCGAGCTCCTGCGTCACGGCAAAGATCTTGCCAAAGCTGTCGTGGCGACCCACGATCTGGCGCCTGTACGCGCGCTTGTCCTCAATAGCGTCGTGGTAGAGCTGCGTAAGGAACGTATTGCGGTTGCGCACGAGCTCGTTTTGATCGCGCTCCGCCCTAATGGCTTCGCTGTTGCGCAGCTGCACATAGCCGCACACGGCACCCACCACAAAGTACGCAATAAACGGCAGCCAGTTGGACGGCTCGTAAAAGAGGCCCTGGAAGGTATAGCCGTACTGAGTAAAGTAGCTCGCTGCCAAGCCCACCGAAGCCAGCAGCGCCGCGACCAAGCCAAAGTCCAGGCCATACAGCGTGCCGATCAGCACCACGTAGAGCAGGCGATAATCGAGCACGTTGAGCTGGGCAGATTGGGAGAACAGATGCTCCAGCACCTCGAACAGAACCCAGGCAACGCCCGTCTCTAGGCATTTGATGGGCAGCGAGCGCATCTGGATGCGGTCGATGGCGGCTCGCAAGGGGTTGGCCTTCTTTGCGCGGCCAGCATCCCAACGCGCTTGAATGGTCGAAAGATCGCGCAGCAAGTCGTAGCGCTGAAACCAGCCATAGCGCACGCGAGCGACGTCGCTGGCGGGCAGGGCGTAGCCAGCAGAATCGCCATAGGCAACGGCAAGGCCGGGGAACAACGCCTTGAGGGCGTCCCCCACCTCACCCGCCGTGTGATGGAAGGTATCGGCAACGTCGAGCGTCTCAAAAGAGGCATCCCAACTGTCGAAGATACGGCGTACCAGAACCGCAAGCTCCTCGGCACACAGCAGGGGAAACGCTGCATCCTGCGCGCCCTGCAGAGCGACCGATCCGGTTGAGCACGCGTCGAACAGCGGCACCAGAAACGGGTCCTCCAGCGCGGCAGATGCGGTATACAGGAACGGCACGCGCAGGATCTTGGTCTGAACGCCCTCGCGAGCAGCGTAGTAGCGGCACAGGTCGTTGGCTGCGCGCGCGATAATGCCCTTGCCCGTTCGCCCCGCGGCATCGGCGGCACCCTCGGCACCCGCGGGCCCCGCTACATACAGCAGTTGGACCCGGCGACCCGCGCACGCACGAAAGACCGTGCGCAGCAGCTCGATATCGCCCACGTTATCGGTATGCGGGGTAAGGTAATTGGATAGGTAGACCACGCGGTCGAACTCGTAGGCCTGATCCAGGTGTTGCAGAAGCTCTTTCCACGAGGCATGGGGCGATGACTCGTCGCGGCGCGTGTCCTGCGCGGCTACGACCTGCACATGGTCCCCGGGGAACGCCTTGGCACAAAAGTCATCGTCAACATATGCGGTGTTGCCAACAACCAGCACCTCCATGGCGTACTCCTCCCCTAAAATCCACTTTAGACATAGTCAAACATGCGTATTTTACGCTGTCAACGCGAGCTGAAACGTCTTTAAGGCTGTTTTAAGAACTTTTTTAGGGAATGTGGGGACATCGAGGGTGCTAAATGCGCACCCAATCGGGGGTACGGTGAAAAACCGAGATCTGTCAAACAGTCCCCTGTTTTGGGCATCCGCGACCTGCAGTTTTGTTGGCAAAAATCGGTGTGCGCTCGGCGAGTTTCGATTTTCCCCGCACTTCTCCTACGCACCGGACTCGCAATAGCGCAGTACAATCCGCCAATCGCACTAACCGGAAAGCCAATCCAGCGACTCGCCTAGCCAACCAGATACGGCCCGATTACATCGAAAATTTCGCCCACCTTAGTTGCAGGGTTTTGCGCAGATGGCTTAATGTTACCCAGTTCCCTATGGTATGCGACGAGGCGCCCAGCACGCTGCAATGCTTCGCCTCGCCTATCATCAACTGCCCCAAACATCCCGTCCAGGTTCTTGCGGTACTCGATGCCCAAGTTCTTCGACATCTCCTGCGCGAGGGCATGCTGGCAGTCGGATGCGGACATATGCGAGGTCGTGTAGCGAAAGTGCAGAAGCGGCCACAGCTCGAAGCAGGGGTTGGACCACAACGCGTGGAAGGTCCTCGAACCATCAGAGAGCTCGTTGCACTTGCACTCCATCGCGTCAAAGTCGGACGCAGGGAAGTCATCCTTGTCATACACGAGCCACACGTGATCGAACGTCTCGGGCGCATAGCGGCAGTGTTCGACGGCGAAGTCAAGCAGGTCAAGCGTGTGTTTGCCGGTCCCCTTAACGACAATGGCAACCTTGCGCTCGTTCGCCGCGCCCAACGCCGCACGCACACCCTCAAAGTAGCGAGGCTCGGTCTCCTTGCCCTCGCTCGCCACGAGATGACGCGTCATCTGAACCATGCGCGAGAGGCCCTCGCGCTTGCCGCTACGCCAGCCCTTCGACTTCTTCGCCACCATGCTAATCCCACTCCTCGATGCGGGTGAGATACGGATCGGCGCCGTAGCGACCGGACAGGTATTGCTTGTCGAAAGCCGCGTTCTTGCTTACCAGATTACCGTTTGCCTCGTGGATGTCGGCGAGAGACCACAGTTGGCTCGCCTCCCCCTCGCCGCGTGCAGCGAACCATATCTCGTCACGGCGGAACACATCGTTTCGCATGGTTGACACATCCTGGGACGAGAAGATGAGCTGCGCGCCACTCTTGTTGACCTCAGGATCCTTAAACAGCAGAATCACATAGCGAAGAAGCTTCGGATGCAGTTTGGCGTCGAGCTCGTCTACCACGACGGTGCCACCACGCTCAAGCGCTGTCATCAGATACGCAGCCAACCCCATGAGCTTCTGGGTTCCGGCAGATTCCTCGGATAAACGCAGCTCGTACGCCTTGCCGCCCACCTCGTGCCTCACGAAGACGCGTTGGCCGCGCCACTCCGGCGCTCTCTCCACTCTGAAGCCATCAATACGCACATCAACGGCGCGCAAAAAACGCGTGACCTCGCGCGAGTCGCCCTCGTCGAGCATTTGCTCGAGCATCCGCTCCAGGTAGGAACTGTTGTAGTTGAGAAACACAGTGTCGAGAAACCAGCTGGCCGCCTCCTGGACCACCGGCGCATCGAAGTTGATGCAAAGGAACGATAGGTACGGCAGGCTCGGGTTGAACCTCGCAGCCGTCACAAGCTTACGCAGTGTGGGGCCGAGTTCAACCTTTGTATCCTCGCGCTCGAACAGCATCGCCGTACGCGACGCTCCCAATTTACGCCGCCACAGCTCTTCGGACACGATCTCATCGGCGTGTACAGACAGAACATAGCGGTACTCATGCTCGCCCGCGCGGTAATAGAGCTCGAACTCGGTGGGCTCGGCAGCAGACACGTCATCGAACTCAAACGCCGAACAACGGGGTATCGAAGGACGATCACCCTCTGGCGCATCAGCGCTGGCAGACAGTAATCTGATCGGTCTGGCCACCGCCGAACGAACGTAATCGAGAGCCTCGAGCAGGTTAGATTTACCGCCGGCGTTGGGCCCGTACACCGCAGCCACCGGAAGGAAACTCTGCCCGTCTGGACACTCGATGAGGGAACGCTCAAACTCCTTCATCGGCGTCGCCTGCATGGAAAGCTCCGCCTCGTCGCGATAGGACCGATAGTTCTTAAAGGTGAACTGGCAAAGCATGGCACTCAACATTCCTTTCATTGTTTTAAAAAGGTATATCAGAGTTTTTATTTGATTATAGACTTTAAATAGCATCAATCAAGTGTTTGCAGCATCTGGAGCAAAGGATACAAGGCCCAAAACTTAGAAGTATGTGGCAAATCCCTGGCGTGCCGAGCGCTCCGGAATGCCGCAATGCTTCTACCTGCGGATACTTTATGCGGAAAAGCCGTTGTGCTCGGGGATTCCAGAGGCTGCCGCATATTATCGACAGGTGAACTCGGAAGTGCGGTGAAAAAATGAGGTCTGCCGACCAGACCCCGGTTTTGGACTCTTGCGACCTGCGGTTTTGTTGGCAAAAAAACGGAGTGCGCTCGGCAAGTTTCGATTTTTCCCCGCACTTCCGAAATTCGCGGCGAAAACCCACTGCCCAGAAGCGAATACGGACAAGTTCCCTTCGGAAACAGCCCTCTTAAACGCGAAAACCGCCTTTCGGCGGTTCCCACGGACCAAGCCGGACGTACCGTCGCAAGGCCTCATCATACTGGTTACTTTAAGGAAGAACTCGGGGTCCGTCAATCCGATATCACCAATCTGAGCGATCGCGTCTCGCCGACAGGTTTATCGCTGCCAAAGAAGGCGTCTATGCACGCGGCCTATCTCCTATAGCGTCCCCGGGCCAAAGCAATCACGAATCACCTAAAGCTCTTTGCACCTGAATATTCATCTCATGAAAGACGTCATAAAGAACACTTTGGTTAATTAAGCCTTGATAAGTTCCGACAAGGCCGGCCAAGTCATTGAGTAGCGACCTCATCTCGTCGGCAGGCAAAACACGGCTGAGAAGGTCATACATATCGGAAAACTTTGCACCCCTGACCTCCGCGCAATAAAGTCGCTCGTCGTGCGCGCAGATATTCCTAAAGCCGACCAGAACCTGAATGACACGAAGCAGCACAATCGGCTCAAGCCTTTCTTCCCTATTTGCCGTTTGATTGACCAGCTTACAAGCAGCATTCTGTACACCACGATTTTGAAGCTGATAGAAGTGGCAAATATTGCCAAACGTCAGATCATTCTGCAGAACCCATAATGGAACCGCGCCATATTTGTTCAAATAATGCCTGACAAACGGTCGCATATGTTGTTCATTTGACACTTTATCGTTCAGCGTTTTCAAGAGTTCGGCAAGATTCTTAGCGTGAAGATAGTTTTTATTGCCTCGATACGCCTTGGGCACAAGCATATCTCTTGACCTGACATAATTTAATCGATTCAGATAGGCATCCGGAGCACGATATTTGTCGCAAAATGAATAAACAACGGCGTTTTTAAGCACCGCTTCGGCTCTCGCAAGATAGGAAAACGCAAGCTGCCTGAGCTCTCTGTCGAACAAAAACAGATCGAAAATGTTCCTAAATGAAGTGCCATCTTTATAAACGTCATCGGAAGAGGATGTCATGGCACCTTTATTGAGAAACGGGTCCTTATATCCATTTATAATTGCGTAGTAGCTTTCACGCCTCAAGCAATCTGTTGTTGTAGCATCAATTAAGACGCCGCGACTCTCTAAAAGTTCGATTAGCTGAGCGAAAGTCTTAAACTCTTTAGCCACAGATAGCTCCTAAAATCAAAGGGCCGCTGTCGGAAAACCGTACAACGACCCTTCTTTGTCATCGCCTCACGTAGAGTCCACGACGACTGCATCACTGATTGCATAATACCCTACATACGCAGCAATTGCGCAGCCGAACAAGAAAATCATGCAGCGAATTTTTATTCTGAATCAATCCTTGATCACGCCAGAATTACATCCAGTGCTCGACTTTTGGCTTTTGCCCCTAGGATTGTCCTGTGCAGTAAATCAATCTAAGTCGCTGCGCGCCCCTATCGTTTGCTTTTATCAGCAGCATCTATCCCAAACGCATCCAAGCTTACAAGGCCAGACGTTTGCAGCAAGGTCTCCTTAAAAGCGTCTGAAGTCAAAAGCCCCTCAACATAAGCTTCATAGCAACGAAGCAGCGTCTCGGTCGAAAGAACTGCAATTTCGTTTTTACGGGCGATTGTAATCTGAGTTTCAGGAAACAGATCTCGCTCTTCCGGTTTTAATTCAATTTGAGATGCAAATATGAGGACACCTTTTAACTTGCCAGAGCATCCTTCGTCTTCCATGGCATCAGCTTTAATTTGGACATGATCATACGTTTTTGAAATATGCTGTCGCTTTAGCCCACCATTGCTACCTTTAATCTCAATTAAAAAGAGCGTGTCATCGTAAGAGAATCTGAAATCCTCCTCCTTGTTGTCTTCAAAAGCCTCTTCGACCTCAGCAATCTCGGACAAAAGGTGGCGAGCCTTATTTTCGAGTTCAAAGTCTTTGCTACAAAGGACCGACTTAATTTCCCGATAATCCGAAAGAACCTCTTCAATTCCTTTCTTCTCTTCGCTTAGAAGAGCAATTTGATTATCTATGGCGTTCATTCGCACCCTTCGAGTCGCTTCATCGTGGAATTCAACTTCCTCCAGCCAATCAGGAGTGCGGGCAGACTGAGCTTCGATTGGAAATACGGCATCAATAATCG
>CABSMZ010000013.1 GCA_902478875.1 uncultured Collinsella sp. | reverse complement strand
AGATGCTATGCGCGGTGAGGTATATCCGGCGCTGTATATGCTGGTCGATGAGGGCCCCGAGCGTCAATTTGAGCGCGAACACGTGGTCAAGGCCGCCGTGGCGCTCGATGAGTGGCGCCAAGCAGCGGACTGGGACCAGGTTCAGCTGACCGGCGACGGTCTCGTGCGCTATGGCAAGCTGCTGGGTGAGGACGAGATCGCCCGCTGCGTGGAGCGCGACCTGTGGTGGCCTTCGGGCGAGGGCTTGCTGCTCGCGCACGCTGCGGGTGACGGCGATCCGGCTCGCGTCCTGCCGATTTACACGCGCCTTTCGGATGCCGAGGAAAACGAGCGCAAGCGTCTTGGTCTTGCCGAGAGTGCGCAGAGCGAAATTACGGGCGTTGCCGATGAGCTCGCCGGTCGTCATCTGCAGTTCCGTCCCATGGGCGCGGCGGATGCCGAGGGCGCGAGCGCACTGGAGACCGCCTGCTTTGAAGGCGCCGGACACGAGGCGTGGACGCCGGGCATGTTCTTGTCCGAGCTGGGCGAGGACGTTGCCGCTCCGCGTAGCTGGTGGGTGGCGCACGACGACGGTCAGTTGCTGGGTCTTGCCGGCGGCATGGTCGTCGACGGGGACGTGCAGATTATGGACGTTGCCGTCGATCCGACTCATCGCCGTGAGGGTATCGCCCGCAAGCTTCTGTCGCACGTGAGCTATGACGCGCAGATGCTCGGCTGCACCACGGCTTCGCTTGAGGTTGAGGACGGCAACGAGGGCGCAATTGCACTCTATGCCGCCCTGGGCTTTACCGAGGCGGGTCGTCGCCGTGGCTACTACGGTGCCGGCAAGGATGCCATCGTCATGACGGCTCCGCTGCCCCTCGTGCTTCCGGTCGACAATGCTTCGCCCGAGCCGACGGCGGCAGAGCAGCGCGTATGGCCGCTGCCTGCGCCCGGGCGCTCCGAGGGGGAGCGTGCCGAAATTGAACGCCGCCGCCTAGTGCTCGCTATCGAGAGTTCCTGCGACGAGACGGCCGTGGCGATTATCGATGCGGATGGCAATATGCTGGCCAACCAGGTGTCGACGCAGATTGATTTCCATGCCCGTTTTGGCGGCGTGGTGCCCGAAATCGCCTCGCGCAAGCACGTTGAGGTGATTGTGAGTGTCGTGGATGCGGCGCTCGAGGATGCCGCAGCATCGCTGGGCCTTACGGGCGGAGCTATTGCACCAAGTGAGCTTGCCGCCGTGGGCGTGACGCAGGGTCCGGGCCTGGTGGGCGCGCTCGTGGTTGGCGTCGCCTTCGCCAAGGGCTTTGCCTACGCTGCTGGCAAGCCGCTCGTGTGCGTCAACCATCTGGAGGGGCACCTGTTTGCCAACCTGCTGGCGCAGCCCGACCTCAAGCCGCCGTTCATCTTCACGCTTGTCTCGGGCGGGCACACCATGCTCGTGCACGTGAAGGCGTGGGGCGACTACGAGGTGCTCGGTGAGACGCTCGACGACGCCGTGGGCGAGGCCTTCGACAAGGTGGCCAAGGCGCTGGGCCTGGGCTATCCCGGTGGCCCCATCATCTCTAAGCTGGCCGAGACGGGCAACCCCAAGGCGATCGATTTCCCCCGTGCGCTTAACAGCAGGGGGGACTACCGCTTCTCGCTTTCGGGCCTCAAGACGGCGGTGACGCTCTACATCGAGCAAGAGACCAAGGCCGGGCGCACGATTCACCTTCCCGATCTGGCGGCTTCGTTTGAGGCAGCTGTCTTTGACGTGCAGTACAAGAAGGCCAAAAACGCACTGCACGCTACCGGATGCAAGGAATACTGCATCGGCGGCGGCGTCTCGGCCAACCCGCATCTGCGCGAGATGATGATCAAGAAGCTCGGACGCCAGGGCATCCGCGTGACGGTGCCGCCTCTTTCGGCATGCACCGACAACGCTGCCATGATCGCGGAGGTCGCCCGCCGTAAATTCGACCGAGGTGAAATCTCGCCGTTCGACGTCGACGCCGATCCAAACATGACGCTGTAGCTGGTACGGCGCGGTCCCCGGACGGAGGGGCCGGATATAAGGTTTCCTGCTCTACAGTCCTGCGCAAGACGAAGGCCACATTAAGTGGCCTTCTTTGCGTGCGGAACTCGCGATAAACCTTATATCCGGCCCCTCCGTCCGGGGACCTTTCTGTATCGATATAGCTTCTGGGCTGGTTTGGCGTCGACAACGTCCAGCAAGGTTAACAAGCCAGCGTCGAATTTCCGGCGTTCTTTAGCTGAAAGAAAAAGTTGGCGTGCGGAGCTTTGCTCCGCATTTGGGATGGGAGCCCCTCGGGAGCGGGCGGGCGTATACAAGGTTTATCGCGAGTTCCGCACGAGCCGGAGAGCACTTAATGTGCTCTCCGTGCGAGCAGGACTGTAGAGCAGGAAACCTTGCATACGCCCGCCCACTCCCGAGGGGCATCTCTCATGCAAAAACTGTCGTGGGGTAAAGTCCGAGGTCAGTGGCGTTTTATACCGAGAAATCCAAAAAAGTTGAAAATTCATTACAAATTTGCGTTGACTTTAGGTAACTAAAGTTTCATACTCCTTTTCAACCACTGGGGGATGTGAACACGCACGGATCGTTCGCATCATGATTGAAGAGGATTTCTTAGACATGTTCACGCATCAGCTAAACATTATCAGCGTAGTAATTATCTGATGCGGGTTAGCACATACAGCTAGCCCGTACGATAACGGGCGGCTGATGAAGATGAGGGCCGTCGAGCGCAACCGACGGCTCTCATTTTTTATGTCTAGGAAGTTCTTTTTAGAGGAGGAAATGTAATGAACGGAGTTTTGCTCATGGTTGTGGCCGCGGCGGTGCTCGCCTGCGGCTATCTGGGCTATGGCCGATGGCTGGCCAACAAGTGGGGCGTTGACAAAGAGGCCCTCACGCCGGCCAAGCGCATGAAGGACGGCAAGAGCTTCTCGCCCGTCTCCGCCTTCACCGCTTTCTCGCACCAGTTCAGCTCGATCTGCGGTGCTGGCCCTGTCACGGGTACGATCGTCGCCATGGCCTTTGGCTGGCTGCCCGTCGTGCTCTGGGTCCTCGTCGGCGGCATCTTCTTTGGTGCCGTCCACGACTTTGGTGCCCTGTACGCTTCGATGAAGAACAACGGCAAGTCACTCGCTCAGCTCATCGAGAAGTACATCGGCAAGACCGGCCGTCGCCTGTTCCTGCTGTTCTGCTGGCTGTTCTGCATCATCGTCATCGCCGCTTTCACCGACATGGTCTGCAAGACGTTCATGTTCACCCCGGCCGTTGACGCTTCTGGTGCTGCTACCGGTGCCATCGACTTCACCAAGTCCTATGCCGCCGGCTGCGCTGGTACCATCTCCATCCTGTTCACCTTCGTCGCTATCGCCTTTGGTTGGGCCCAGAAGAAGTTCAACCTCACCGGCGCTGCCGAGTTCGTCACCGGCGTGGTCCTCATGGTTCTCATGTTCGCCGTCGGTATGCAGTTCCCGGTCTACCTGGATAAGTTCCAGTGGTTCGCCGTCGTCATGGTCTACCTGGTCTTCGCTGGCGCTATGCCCATCCAGATGCTCAAGACCCCGCGTGACTACCTCACTTCCATCATGATGATCGTCATGATCGTCTGCGCTGTCCTCGGCATCGTCGTCCTGGGCGTCAACGGTCAGGCCACTATCACCGCTCCGGTCTTCACCGGCTTCTCCACTGCCTCCGGCATGATGTTCCCGGTCCTGTTCGTCTCCGTCGCTTGCGGTGCTCTCTCCGGTTTCCACAGCCTCGTTTCTTCCGGCACCTCTTCTAAGCAGGTCGAGAAGGAGCAGGACGCCGTCAAGGTCGGTTACGGCGCCATGATCGTCGAGTCCTTCGTCGGCATCCTTGCCATCATCGTCGCCGGCATCATGTTCTCCGACATGAACACCGCCGGTACCGGCGCCCTCAACGCCGGTGCCGCTTCCACCCCGTTCCAGATCTTCGCCGCTGGCATCTCCCGCGGCATGCAGGCCTTCGGTGTTGACGGCACGCTCGCTACTGTCTTCATGACCATGAACGTCTCCGCTCTGGCCCTGACCTCGCTCGACGCCGTCGCTCGCATCGCCCGCACTTCGTTCTCCGAGTTCTTTGCCCAGACCAACGATGCCCTGGCCATCGAGTCCAAGGCCGGCTACATGAAGGTCCTCGGCAACCCCTGGTTCGCCACGGTCGTTACCCTGCTTCCCGGTCTCGCCCTCGCTTTTGGTGGCTATGCCAACATCTGGCCGCTCTTTGGTGCTTCCAACCAGCTGCTCGGCGGCATGACCATGATCACCCTCGCCGTGTTCTGCAAGTGTACCGGCCGCAAGGGCTGGATGCTCTACGTGCCCGTCGTCTTCCTGCTCTGCTGCACCTTCACCTCGCTGGTCCAGAGCGCCATGGGCTGCATGGCCGCTGTCCAGGCTTACGGCTTCTTCGGCACCATCCCGGCTACCGCCACCACGGCCGCCGTCTCCGTCGCCGCCACCAAGGGCCTGCAGCTTGTCTTCGCCGTCCTGCTGATGGTCCTGGGCCTCATCGTCGCCGTCAACTGCCTCAAGGAGCTCTTCGGCAAGGAGGCCGGTTCCATGCCCGACGAGGAGCCCGAGTGGTCCGAGATGGGCAAGGCCGAGTACGGCCGCGCCGCTGCCGCTGAGGCTCCTGCCGACGCCGAGGCCGCCAAGGCTTAGTCGACCTGACGAGTTGAACGTCACATCTATATGACTCGGAAAGACCGGGTCCGCGACTTCGCGGGCTCGGTCCTTTTTTCATGCAAAAGCTGGTGACGCTCGAGTGTTCTCGCAGATGTTTTGCGTGGATAAGGGCGTGCGTTGTACCATATAGACGTATATGTGTACATATGAAAGGGGCCCCGTGGCCAAGACGGTATATTCCGATAACCAAAATAATGTCGATGCCCTGGCTGAACGTCTGAGCAGCCAGACGTCGCTTTCTGCCGAGCGTGCCAAGCTGGTTGCCTACGACCTGCTCTGCCGCAAGGCGCTCAAGATTAAGTCGAGTGCGCTGGCGCAGATTTTCCGCTCCGTCGATAAGGAATGTGACACCAAGGCGATGCGCGATGAGCTTATCGCGGCAAATATCGTGACCAAGATCGAGGGTAGCGGCATTAACGGGCGCCCGGCGTTCTATACCATCAATGCCGAGATCCGCGATGCCCAGGAGCAGCCTGCCGAGTCCGTCGAGGATTTTGTCGTCGAGGATTCCGCTGACGTGCCTGCTGTGGAAGAAACTGCTCCGCGTGAGCATGTCGATACCGATGAGTTGCTCGATGAGAACGTCGTGCGTGCCTTTACGGCCAAGGCAGGACGCGGCGGTTTTGGTGGGGGTGGCAAGCGCGATGCGCAGCGCCGCGCCCAGCAGGAGCGCTTCCGTCGCGCCGTTGCTCAAAAGGGCGAGACGGATGCCGAGGCTGTTGAGACCGAGGTTGCTGCCGAGTCGCAGAAGCCCACGAAGGAGCAAAAGCCCGTGGAGGCCCAAGAGCCCAAGCGCCGTCGCGGTGCTCACTTTAAGGCTGCACAGCAGGATGCCGCGCGTGAGGTTGAAGAGTCTTCTGAGGTTGCAGACGATGTTGAGGAGTCTGCCAAGAAGGCTCCGAGTTCGTGTCGTCCCGGCCGCGGTTTTGCGGGACGCGCGTATCCCGTAAAGCATCAGGGGAAGGGCGAGTCGGTTTCGACCACCCAGGACGAGAAGGTCGTTGAGCCGGCGGCTCGCGAACAGAAGCCTGCTGAGCCGCAGCTTGAGGTTGATGCCGAGGCTAGGGGCCAGCAGCCTACTGATGAGCAGGCGGAGCAGGGCGCGTCGAGCAAGCCTCGCCGCCGTCGCCATCGTGGGGGCCGCAGTTCCCATGCCGAGACTGCAGCCGAGAAGACCACGCCGCAGGACGAGGATGCGAAGGTCGAGGTTTCTTCGGGGCAGCCTAAGCGCCAGCCGGCGAAGGAGAGCAAGTCCGATCGTCCGCAGAAGCAGGCGCCTATGCCGAAGCGCGAGCGCAATTCCCAAGGCGATTCTAAGCGCAAGTCTCAGAAGAAGCCGGAGTCTACCGCAGCAGATACTGCTGCCCAGCAGCCCAAGTCGGCAGTCCACGGCGAGGTCTCGGCGTTTGCCCTTGCCCGCGTTTTAGGCAGGCAGCTGCTCAAAGTTGTCCCTACGCCTACGGCGCTCTCTAAGATCAAGGAGCAGCAGACACAGATCGTAAAGGTCGAGGGCAAGGACGGCAAAAAGGCTCCGCAGCGCACTCAGCACAACGAGATGTCCAACCGCAAGATTGCCGAGGAAATCGCAATCATCCAGGCTTGGATCGAGCAGAACCGAGGTGCCGATACGCCGGTTGCCTCGCGCCGTCAGCGTGCCTACCAGATCTTTAACGACGAGAAGGCTTTTGACGGCAAGCACGGTGAGCGCCTGATCAGGCGTATGACCGAAAAGGGCATCAGCATGCAGGCGATCAAGGTCGCCCCCAATCGCCCCGTGCATTTTACGGGCTTCTTTACGCTGGGCGCCGACAAGCCGTTCATTATGGTCGAGAACCTGGACACCTACGACGAGATCGTCAAGCTGCTGCGTGGCCGCAAGCACGCCAAGCTCTTTGGCATCAAGGTGGGCGGCGTGATTTTTGGCGGCGGATGCAAGGCGAGCGTCTCGCATGCCCTGGACGATTATCTGGCCGAGATTGGCTATCGCTTTAACTACGTCTACTACGTAGGCGATATCGATCGCGAGGGCGCGCGCATTGTCGAGCAGACTCGCAATGCCAATGTGGTTGAGATTCGCCTGCATGCCGGCATGTACCGCGCCATGCTCGCCGAGCATAAGCGTCGCGTGAAGGCCGGCGGCGAGTGCGAGCCCGCGGCTGCCAACCAGGGCGTGCCGCAGAACCTGGCGGCGACGATCAAGGATCTGCCCATGGTTACGCGCGTGCAGTTCCGCAACGTGCTGCGCGAGGGCGGGCGCATTCCGCAGGAGATTCTGATGACCGCAGACTATCGGGATGGCGACTCGGGAAGCTTCGACCGCATGCTCAACAACTAGGGCGTTCGGCCCCGGGAGAGTGGGGACACCGGCTTAGGTTTCCTGCTCTACAGTCCTGCTCACGACGGAGGCCACATTAAGTGGCCTCCTGTTCGTGCGGAACTCGCGATAAACCTAAGCCGGTGTCCCCACTCTCCCGGGGCCTGCGGCTACTTGGTTGTCGCATGCGGCTCGCTTTTCGGAACTGGGCTGATATTTTCTTGATGTTAGGCGCTCTTGGTCCTAATGGGCTTGGGGCGCCTTCGCGTTTCCTCAGCTCCGCACCCTTGCGGGTTCGAATCCCTCCGCTTGCCCACGAGAAAAACCTCCCGATCGGCTATGCGTTCGAGAGGCTGGTTTCTTTGGCTGGGACGGAGGGATTCGAACCCCCAACAGCCGGCACCAAAAACCGGAGTTCTACCGTTGAACTACGTCCCAATGTGTGGTGTTGCCCAAAAGCAACTCGTTTAGTTTACCTAATCTGCGAGGGCATCGCAAACGCCATCGAGCAGGCGTACGGCGAGTGTCTGCGCGTCGCTGGCCGTGAAGGTGCCGTTGTAGCGCGTCATGCCCGTGAGCTCAATGCGAATGCGTGCCGGCTTCTGCTGCGCGGCGACATTGGCAGTGCGGATGCGCTGGGCCAGGTTGTGGCACTCGGCGAGGGCGATCGTGGCGCGCGGCGCTGCATCTGCGGGCAGCTCATCGCTTGCGATCTCGAGCACCAGGTCAACGTCGGTTGGGACCTCGGAGTCGCAGAGCATCATGCCGCTGTTGTCGGTCGTTGCCGTGGCGATATTCCACATGCGCGACGCAACGCTGCGTGCGATGGGGTCCTCGCCGATAACGGCAATCTGGAAGCGCTCGAGCACGTTGGCGGCGCGAGCAAAACCGATACGGGACTCGGCTTCGGTGACCGAGGGCTTGCCCTCCCACACATGGTGCAGGCGGTTGATGTAGGCGTAGGTGTCCTGGAAGGCCATGCCGTCGGCAAACAGGCCGACATTTTCCTGGAACTGCTGCAGGGCGGCCTCGGTATGCGGGCCAAAGTAGCCGTCGTCTTCGCCACAGGCAAAGCCCAAAACGTTGAGAGCGCGCTGCAGGGCCTGCACATCGGCGCCATGGAAATTGGGCATGCGCAGATAGAGGGTGCGGTCGCCCAGCTTATACGAAGCGTCTACAAGGGCGCTCCAACAGGGGATATCGACGGCATGACCGGCAGCAAGGCCGCTGTCGAGCCTGAAGGTGCTGACGGCCTGCTCAGTGGTGGCTCCAAAGTACTTGTCGGTGACTTCGGCGGCATCAATCGTGTAGCCGAGCTGCAGGAGACGAGACTGCACGTCCTCGACGGCTGCTCCTTGCATGCCCGTTGTAATAGGTTCCATGAACGAACCCCTTTCGGCGTACCATTCGTACTATTTGAGCGTCTGTCGGATAGACAACGCAAAGGGATGCATAAACATGCACTCAACAGTGTAGCAAGTTGTGCCTAAATACGCTGCTGACAGGTTTTATAACCCCCGTTAGTTAAGGCGCTCCACAAAGAAATCTGCCATGGAGAGGAACAGCTCGCGTGCGTGCGGATCAAGCTCAACGTTCTCGATGGCCGCTTTGGCCTTAGCGGTCAGGTCGAGCGCGTAAGTGTGGGCGTAGTCGATGGAGCCGGTCTCC
Organism: uncultured Collinsella sp.; assembly: GCA_902478875.1. Classification (GTDB taxonomy): domain Bacteria; phylum Actinomycetota; class Coriobacteriia; order Coriobacteriales; family Coriobacteriaceae; genus Collinsella. The sequence continues at coordinate 13,522 of CABSMZ010000013.1, read as the reverse complement.
TGGAAGATCTCCACGGCGCGTGCGAGCTGCGCGGGATTATCGGTGCCTGAGGAAAGAATCGCCTCGACCTCGTCGTGGTGGCGCTCATCAGAGAGGGCGTGTACGGCGACAAGCGTGCGCTTGCCCTCGGTGATGTCGGTGCGGAAGTCCTTGTTGGCGGCTTCCTTAGTGCCGACAAGGTTGAGCAGGTCGTCCTGAATCTGAAAGGCAAGGCCTGTGTGCAGGCCAAAGGCGCGCAGCGCTTCGATTTGCTCATCGCTGCCGCCGCCGATAATGGCTCCGGCGGCAAGCGGCGTGGCTCCGCTGTAAAACGCGGTCTTGTGCGTCGCCATGTCCAGGTAGTCATCAACCGAGATATCAAAGCGCCCGTCACGGACCCAACCCAGGTCGAGCGCTTGACCCTCGATGGTGCGGACGATCATCTCGGTAAGCTCGTGGAGCACGCGCAGCTTCACGTCGGACTCCAGCGTGGGGTCGTCGAGAACCGTCTTGGTGACCATGGTGAGCGCCAAGTCGCCGCAATTGATGGCAAGGCCCGTGCCCTCGGTAAGGTGCATGCAGGGCTTGCCTCGACGAAGCTGTCCGTTGTCGGCGATGTCGTCGTGGATCAGCGCGCCCGACTGGAAATGCTCGATGGCTGCCGCGGCGCTGCGGGCGCTTTCAAAGCTACCGCCCACTGCGGTTGCGGCGAGCATACAGATAAGCGGGCGGTGGCGCTTGCCGGCGTTGGCCGTAAAAGCCGAGAGCGGCGCATACAGGTAGCGCTCGATATCGGCAGAGGTCGCCTGTCCGTCAAAGAACGTGGCCAGATAGTCGTTAATCTGGTCAAAGTGCTGGGCTAAAAAGCTGGTAAACGGACTGGACACGGGTTCTCGCATTCTTTCTGAGGTTGCGTTGATGCAATATGCAGACAACATATTGCCACATTAGGGCGTTTGGCGCGGCAGTTTTGGCGATTTGGGACAACGGGCGTGCGTTTGATGGAGCGCGCCTAAATCAGCCCAAAATGCTCGAGCGCCGCAACGACACCGTCGTGATCGACGGTGTCGGTCACGTAATCGGCCTTATCCTTGAGATAGTCCGGCGCATTGCCCATGGCGATACCGACATCGACGGCGTTCATCAGCGAGACGTCATTGCTGGCGTCGCCGATGCCGTATACGGTTCCGTGGTGGGGATCGAGGGCGTCGAGTACAGACTGGATGCCCCCGCGCTTCGTGCATTCGCGGGGCGAGATTTCGGTTACCTCGAGTTCGAGCTCGTTAAAGCACAGCAGCGGCTCAAGTGCCTTATCTTGAGCGATGTGGTTGGCGAGTGATGTAGACATCAAGATCTTGTAGACACTGTAATGTTGCAGCTGCGTGACTGCGTCGCCCAGGGTGCGCGCGTATCCGGGAGCATCGGGCGCATCGGCACTCATGCGCACGACGCCGTTGAGGCCCTCAAAGCGGATGACCTCGCCCGATTGCTCAAGGTAGGGGGCAAGACGCTGCAGCATACTGGGCGTCATCGACAGATCGCGAATTGCGTGTCCGTTGATCTCGGCGTAACCGCCCGCAAGACAGACGATGCCGGTCCAGGGCAGCTCAAGAAGTTTGGGGTGGATGCAGCTGAGGGTGCGCCCCGTGCAGATAAAGGCCATGTTGCCGTTGGCGACAAACTCGCGGATTGCCTGCGAAACCGCCTCGTTGGGATAGGGGGAGAGGTCCCGCTCGTCTTCGGGAAGGTCTTGGGCGAGCCTGGGGTCTTGCCAGGCGAGCGTTCCGTCGATATCGAAGAAGCAGATATCGCCGCGCTTATGGGCTGCGCTGGCGGCAGGGGAGGCCGAGGTGGTGGGCACAAATTCCGGCTCGAGGCCCATGATCTGGTCAAAATGCTCTTTAACGCGGGGAACGGAGATGCCGATGACCACCTGGGCGGTCTTGCCCGTAATGATGAGGCCCTTGACGCCCACCGCGACAAACGACGCGTTATCTGCAACGATGGAAGGGTCTGCGACCTCGACGCGCAGGCGCGTGGCGCAGTTGGTTGCGCCCACGATATTGCCAACGCCACCTAAAAGCTGAATTACCCGCTCAGCGAGGACGTGATCTTGATCGGATCGACTATCGACCTCGTCATTGGGGGATTGCTCTTTGGCAAAGTCGCTTCCCGTTAAACAATCGATTGCCGCGCGATTGGCAACATGATCCTCGCGGCCCGGTGTCTTAAGGTCATAGACCAAGATGAGTGCTCGAAAACTAACAAAAAAGATGAGGCTAAAGGCAAGGCCGATACCGAGCGCCAAAAGATAGGCACCGGCATGCGTGCGCATGAGCGGAATAAAGTTGAAGGCTGCCATCTCCATGAGGCCGCCCGAGAAGATGCCGACGATGCCAAAGAGATTCATGGTTGTGGCAAGGCAAGACGATAAGACGGCGTAGAGCAAAAAGAGCCCGGGGTGGGTGAACATAAAGAGAAACTCGAGTGGCTCGGTAACGCCGCAAACCACCGAGGCGACGATGGCGGGCAAAAGGATGACCTTAAGGCCGGCGCGGCGCTCTGGTTTTGCGGTGGAGTAGAACGCGGCTGCGATGGCGGGAAGGCCAAAGAGCTTGACCCAGCCGGTGGCGGTAAAACCGGCCCACGGCGCAAGTTCATTAAGGGGGCGCGTGCTATGGGAGAGGATGGGGAGCAAGCTGCTCCACGTGGCGTAGATGCCGTCGTTAATGACCAGGTTATCGTAGTAGATCGGCATGTAGAGCAGGTGGTGCAGCCCCATGGGCTCGAGCGCTCGCTCCAAAAGCACAAAGATGCCCACGCCAAAGGGGCCGACGCTCGTAAGTGCATGGCGCAGCGTTTCGGTCATTGCGTATACGGAGGGCACGATGGCGGCCGAGATAGCGGCAAGGGCAAACACGGCAAAAAAGCTGATGAGGTAGACCAGCGAGGAGCCCGAGAAGGTGCCGAGCCAATCGGGAACCTTGGCATCGTAGAAGCGGTCATGGATGGCGACGACGGTTGCCGATACCGCCAGCGGGCCGATAATGCCGGTGTCGAGCGTCTTGATGCCGTCGATGATGGTGATGCCGCTAGCGGAGGTCAAAGACGACGGGTACTTAAGTCCAAGATTGTCTCCGCTCAGCTTAATGATCTCGCTCAAAAAGAAGCAGTAGGCAAAATAGGCGACGAGAGCCTCGAGGCAGCAACGAGCCGGTTGTTTTTGGGCAAGACCGATGGGCAGCGCTACGGCAAAAAGGAGCGGGAGGCGTTTAAAGACCGTCCACGAGCCGCGCTGGATGATGGTCCAAAAAGCGTACCAAGGGGTTCCGTATACGGCGAGATCGCCGACGATGTCCGCAGTCGTTGCGAGAGCGGAGACGCCGACCATGAGGCCTGATATAGAAAACAGCATGGCGGGCGCGAACATTGCCCCGCCAAAGCGTTGGATTTTTTGCAGCATGTTCTGCCTTCCGAATATCGAGGCGCGTTGCGCGTGGGGAAACGTTTAAACAATGGATTCATTGTAGAGGACCAGACGAGTGTCGTACCGGCAGTTTTGAGCGAAACCGATTTGGGCATGACAGAAACCGTCAACGGCTAAATCCTGTCGCTTCACCGATATTCGGTTTAAACAACTTTAAGAAATGCTATCGTGCCTAGCCGGAAATGAATAATGTAGAGGTGAAACAATGCCAAAAGCGATATACGAAGGAATCTACCGAGAAATACGCTCGCGCATCATTAATGGGACCTATGCGTTTCAGGAGATGCTGCCAACCGAAGCCGAGCTGACCGCGGAATTTGGCTGCACGCGCAATACCGTCCGCCGCGCTTTGAGCATGCTGGCCGACGGGATGTTTGTGCAGCCCATACACGGCAAGGGCGTGCGCGTTATTTGGCTTAAGGGCGAAACCGACATGTTGGGCGCACTCGAAGAGGTTGAGTCGTTTGGCGAGTTTGCAAAGCGCAACAATGCCGTTGCATCGACGGACGTTAAGTCTTTCGAACATCTGGTTTGCACCGAGCAACTCTCTCGTCACCTGGGCTTTAAGGTGGGCGAGGAGTTGATTCGCGTAGTGCGTGTCCGAAGCCTCAACGGCAACGCGCGCCAAGTGGACCATGGCTATTTTTTGGCGTCGATCGCCAAGGGCCTGACTCCCGAGATCGCGGCAGATTCTATTTACGGCTATCTGGAGCACAAGCGCGGTGTCAAAGTGATGGCGAGCCGTCGTACGGTGAGTGTCGAGCTCGCCAACGATGAGGACTGCAGCTATCTTGACCTCGGCAAATACAACTGCGTTGCCGTCATGGAGAGTCAGTCGTACACCTCGGATGGCATCTTGTTTGAGGTGACGCACACTCGCACACACCCCGAGATCTTCCATTACCGCGTCAATTCCAAGCGATAGCCGGCTAGCTCGCAGCCTGACGAGACTCATGGCCTCAAAGAGAAAACGCCCGGTCAAACCGACGGTACATCGGCTTGACCGGGCGTTTTCTCTGCATTAGATAACAAATAATTGTTTATACAAAACTTGTCAAGTATCAAGTTGAAATTACCGTTCACCGAAGTTTTTCTACCGCTCTAGTAATACTTGTTCAAACAACTAGCCAAATAGCGTATCGTTCAAATCAGCAAAAGGGGCAAAGTCCCCGAGCCAATCTCCGAAGGCGGCGGCAAAGGGTGCCGCCACGGTGTGAAAGGGTGGATTGTAATGAAGAACGAAATGAGCAGAAGGCAGTTCCTGGGCTTTGCTGGTTCCGCGGCTGCAGTTCTTGGTCTGGGCCTCGTGGGTTGCGGTGGTTCTGCCGGCTCCGGCTCCTCTGCTTCTGGTGACGCTGCCGAGGTCTACTTCCTCCAATTCAAGCCCGAGGTCGACAAGGAGTGGAAGGAGATCGCCAAGGCTTATAAGAAGGAGAAGGGCGTCGAGGTCAAGATCGTGACCGCTGCCTCCAACACCTACGAGGAGAAGCTCAAGTCCGAGATGTCCAAGAGCTCCGCTCCGACCCTGTTCCAGGTCAACGGCCCCACCGGTCTTAAGAACTGGAAGGATTACTGCGCCGACCTGTCCGATACCAAGCTCCGCGGTGAGCTCATTGACGACTCCCTGGCTCTGCAGTCCGACGGCAAGGATGTGTGCATCGACTGGGTTCAGGAGAGCTTCGGCATTATTTACAACAAGCAGCTGCTCGAGAAGGCTGGCTACAAGGCCGAGGACATCAACTCCTTCGACAAGCTGAAGGCTTGTGCCGACGACATCCAGGCCCGCAAGGACGAGCTTGGTGTCGAGGGTGCCTTCACTTCCGCCGGCATGGACGACTCCTCCAGCTGGCGCTACACCACCCACCTTGCCAACATGCCGCTCTACTACGAGTTTGAGAAGGAGCACAACCAGGAGGACGACGAGATCAAGGGTGAGTTCCTCGACAACTACAAGCAGATCTTCGACCTGTACATCACCGACTCCACCTGCGATCCTTCGCAGCTTGCTTCCAAGACCGGCGACGACGCCACCAACGAGTTCGCAACCGGCAAGGCCGTCTTCTACCAGAACGGCTCTTGGGCCTACTCTGACCTCGTCAAGGCCGGCATGACCGACGATCAGATTGGCATGATGCCGATCTACATCGGTGTTGACGGCGAGGAGAACCAGGGCCTGTGCTCCGGCGGCGAGAACTACTGGTGCGTCAGTTCCCAGGCTTCCGAGGATGCCCAGAAGGCCACCGAGGACTTCATGTATTGGTGCGTCACCGCTGACACCCCGACCAGCATCATCGCCGACAAGATGGGTCTGACCGCTCCGTTCAAGAGCGCCAAGGAGACCACCAACGTCTTCTCGCAGCAGGCCGTTGCCATGGCCAAGGACGGCAAGAAGACCGTCGCTTGGGACTTCGTCTACATTCCCTCCGAGGAGTGGAAGAAGAACCTCAAGCAGGCTCTGATTGCCTACGCTGCCGATAACAGCAAGTGGGACGGCGTCAAGAACGCCTTCGTCGATGGCTGGAAGACCGAGAAGGCCGCTTCCGAGTAAGCAGTTGCTGCCCAAGCTATCTGATTAGCGACAGGGGGGCGGGCAGACGTTGGTTTGCCCGCCCCCTGCATATTGAAAGGACCCTTTTATGGGCAAAGCACTCAAGCGCTGGTGGCCGCTCTTTATGCTGCCCACGTGCCTGGCGTTTATGATCGGGTTCGTGATCCCTTTTATCCAGGGCTTCTATCTCTCGTTCTGCCAGTTTATTATCATTAGTAACGCGCACTTTGTCGGTATCGAGAACTACGTGCGCGCGCTGTCCGATCCGCAGTTCTCCACGTCGTTCTTCTTTACCGTGGCGTTTGCCTTCCTGTCGACGGTGCTCATCAACGTGATCGCCCTGGCCATTGCGCAGGCGCTCACCCGCAAGGCGCTCAAAGGCACCAACATCTTCCGTACGATCTTCTTTATGCCTAACCTGATCGGCGGCATCGTGCTGGGCTACATTTGGCAGATTCTGATCAACTGCCTGCTCTCCAACGTGGGCGCCCAGCTCATCGCTCTTAACTCTGCTGCTGGCTTCTGGGGCCTTATCATCCTGACCCTGTGGCAGCAGGTCGGCTACATGATGATCATCTACATCGCTGGTCTGCAGTCCATTCCGTCCGACTACATCGAGGCCGCCAAGGTCGACGGCGCTACGGCATGGCAGACGTTTTGGAAGGTTAAGATCCCTAACCTGATGCCGACCATCACCATCTGCCTGTTCCTGTCCATCACCAACGGCTTTAAGCTGTTCGACCAGAACCTCGCCCTTACCGGCGGCGCCCCCGCGCACTCCACCGAGATGCTCGCCCTGAACATCTACAACACGTTCTATTCGCGTGCCGGTATCGCATGGCAGGGCATTGGTCAGGCCAAGGCGGTTATCTTCTGCATCCTGGTCGTGGCCATCTCCATGATCCAGCTTAAGGCCACGAGGTCCAAGGAGGTGCAGCAGTAATGAAACGCGATAAGGTTATCAACCGCGCGCTCTCGATTTTCTTTACGATCCTGTCGCTCGCGTGGATCTACCCCGTGTTCATGATTGCGCTTAATTCTTTTAAGAAAGCGACCGCAATCAGCACCACCACGGCATTCGATCTGCTCACGCCCGAGACGTTCAACGGCCTCGCAAACTACATGCACGCCCTTAACGAGCAGGGCTTTGCCTCGGCATTTATGTACTCGCTCATCATCACGGTCACGTCGGTCGTGCTGATCTTGGTGTGCTGCTCCATGTGCGCTTGGTACGTGGTTCGTGTCAACAACAAGATCTCGAACTTCTTCTATTACCTGTTCGTGTTCTCGATGGTCGTGCCGTTCCAGATGCTCATGTTCACGCTGTCCAATTTGGCGGACCGCATCGGCTTTAACACGCCGTTCAACATCTGCTTTATCTATCTGGGCTTTGGCGCGGGCCTGGCGGTCTTTATGTTCGCCGGTTTTGTAAAGAACATCCCGCTCGAGATCGAGGAGGCGGCCATGATTGATGGCTGCAACCCGGTCCAGGTGTTCTTTAAGATCGTCCTTCCCATCATGAAGCCCACCTATCTTTCGGTCGGCATCCTCGAGACCATGTGGGTCTGGAACGACTATCTGCTGCCCTACCTTACGCTCGACTCCACCAAGTACAAGACCATTCCTATCTTGATCCAGTACTTCCGCGGCGGCTACGGCCACGTCGAGCTCGGCCCCATGATGGCCTGCATCATGATGGTCGTTATCCCCATCGTTATCATGTACATCCTCTGTCAGAAGTACATCATCGACGGCGTGGTGGCAGGTGCCGTCAAGGGCTAATGCCGTAACTGTTTTGCAAGTTTCTGCGGCGCCCCTCAGCGCGGCGCCGCATATCGAAAGGTAGAGACATGGCCGAGATCGTTCTCAAACATGTTCAGAAGGTGTATCCCAACAACGAGTCAAAAAAGAAAGGCTTCTTTGGCAAAAAGAAGAAGACCGAGGAGAAGAAGCACAACCTCAAGGTTACCGAGGACGGTGTGCTCGCTGTAGAGGACTTCAACCTCACCGTTCACGACCAGGAGTTCGTCGTCCTCGTTGGCCCCTCTGGCTGCGGTAAGTCCACGACGATGCGCATGGTCGCCGGCCTGGAGGACATTACCTCGGGCGATGTGCTCATCGACGGCAAGCGTGTCAACGACGTGGCGCCCAAGGACCGCGACATCGCCATGGTGTTCCAGAGCTACGCTCTGTACCCCAATATGACGGTGTACGAGAACATGGCGTTTACGCTTGAGCTCAAGAAGGTCCCCAAGGACGAGATCGACCGTAAGGTTCGCTCCGCTGCTGAGATCCTGGGTATTACCGAGTACCTCGACCGTAAGCCCAAGGCGCTCTCTGGCGGCCAGCGCCAGCGCGTCGCCATCGGCCGCGCCATCGTGCGTGACCCCAAGGTCTTCCTGATGGACGAGCCGCTGTCCAACCTGGATGCCAAGCTTCGTAACCAGATGCGCGCCGAGCTCATTAAGCTGCGTCACGAGATCAAGGGCACCTTCATCTACGTTACCCACGACCAGACCGAGGCTATGACCCTCGGCGACCGCATCGTGGTCATGAAGGACGGCGTCGTCCAGCAGATCGCCACGCCGCAGGAGGTCTTCAACCATCCCGCGAACATCTTCGTCGCCGGCTTCATCGGCGTGCCGCAGATGAACTTCTTCGATGCCCAGCTGGTGCGCTCGGGCAACGGCTTTACTGTCAAGACCGAGGATATGAACGTGGCGCTCGCCCCGGAGACTTGCGCTCAGCTTGCCCTCAACTGGGACGGCGGCGACGTGAAGGAGATTACGGCCGGCGTGCGCCCCGAGCAGATTCTGCTTGCCGACAAGGGCGAGGAGGGTGCGCTCCAGGGCACCGTCGAGGTGACCGAGCTCATGGGCTCGACCGAGCATGTCCACGTGACCGCTCCCGACGGCCAGTTTGTCCTGATTATCCCCGTCGTCGACCTCGAGGCCAAGGGCGCGCTCAAGGCTGGCGACCCCATCTGGTTCAAGTTCGAGAAGAACGCGACTCATCTCTTCGATAAGGTGTCTGGCAAGAACCTTATCTAGGCCCGGTGCATCCAGGCCCTCCCTTTGGGCGACTGCGGCTTTGCCATCCTTTTGCCGCGGTCACATATAAGGCTCCCCTCCCGTCCACTGGGCGAGAGGGGAGCCTTTCTTTGTGTTGGGACTGTCTGGCCGGTCGTTTGTCTCGATCTGTAACGGGTGAGGCTGATTTCGGACGTTAGATGTTACAGATCGAGACGGTTCCGCTGAGCTAACCATTTCATCTAAATCTGTAACACCAAAGGTGAATTTCAGCTGCTAGATGTTACAGATCGAGATAAACCCAAGGGGAGGGGCCGGTATGTCTCAATCTGTAACAGCTGGGACCGTTTTTACCGAGTAGTTGTTACAGATCGAGATTGTTTGGCCGAGTTGGGTCGCAGGGTAACGTGCGGGCACAAAAAAAGGAGCCGTGTTGCCACGACTCCGTTTCTCAAGAGGATGGGTAAGGGAAGCGAAATTAGCTCAGGTGCCAAATCTCGTCGTTGTACTGGGAGATCGTGCGGTCAGACGAGAAGGTGCCGGCGTTGGCGATATTGATGAGCGTCTTGCGCATCCAGGCGTCCTGGTCCTCGTAGTCGGCCAACACGCGCTCCTTGGTCTGGATGTACTCCTCGATGTCGAGCAGGGCCATAAACCAGTCCTTGCCCTTAATGTCATCGTGCAGGCGCTGCAGGCGCTCGACGTTGCCGGTCGCCATAAAGGCCGGGTTGGTGATGAAGTCCACCAGCAGTTTAATGCCGGGCTTGCGGTAGAGCACACCGGCGTCATAGGTGCCGTCGGCATAGAGCTGCTCGACCTGTTTGGACGAGGCACCAAAGGTATAGATATTCTCGTCGCCCACGAGCTCGGCAATCTCCACGTTGGCGCCGTCGAGCGTGCACAGGGTTAGGGCGCCGTTGAGCATGAACTTCATGTTGGAGGTGCCGCTCGCCTCCTTGGAGGCCAGGCTGATCTGCTCGGAGATATCAGCGGCGGGGATCACGCGCTCGGCGGCGGTGACGTTGTAGTTTTCGATCATGACGACCTGCAGGTAGGGAGCCACGTCGGGGTCGTTTGCAATCCACTGCGACAGCGTCAAGATCAGATGGATGATGTCCTGCGCGATAGTGTAGGCAGGCGCCGCCTTGCCGCCAAAGATGATGGTGACAGGGTGCTTAGGTCTGTTGCCGTTCTTGATATCGAGGTACTTCCAGATGATGTAGAGCGCGAGCATCTGCTGACGCTTGTACTCGTGGATGCGCTTGACCTGGACGTCGATGATGGCGTTGGAGGGAATGGTCACGCCCTGCTCGAGCGCCATGAACTGGCGCATGATGGCCTTGGCCTCGACCTTGGTGGCGGCCAGGCGCTCAAGAACGTCCTTGTCGTCGGCGAACTTGGCGAGTTTGCTCAGATCGCCGGTGCTGCGCCAGTCGGTGCCGATCACATCGTCGAGCAGGCTGGCGAGCGCGGGGTTGGCCCCATGGATCCAGCGGCGGAAGGTGATGCCGTTGGTCTTGTTGGAGAACTTCTTGGGATAGATCTCGTAGAACGGATGAAGCTCGGTGTCCTCCAGGATCTTGGTGTGGAGGGCGGCTACGCCGTTGATGGAGAAGCCAAAGTGGATGTCCATGTGGGCCATGTGGACGGTGTCGTGCTCGTCGATGATGGCGACGCGCGGGTCATCGTGCTCGGCTTTCGCGATCTCATCGAGCTTGACGATAATGTCGGCGATGGCAGGGGAGACCTTCTGCAGGCTGGCGAGCGGCCACTTCTCGAGCGCCTCGGCAAGAATCGTGTGGTTAGTGTAGGCGACCATGGAGCGCGCGATGGTAACGGCCTCGTCAAACTCGATGTCGTGCTCGGTGGTGAGCAGGCGGATGAGCTCGGGGATGACCATGGTGGGGTGCGTGTCGTTAATTTGGACCACGGCGTAGTCGGCCAGATCGTGCAGGTTGCTGCCGCGCTCGACGGCCTCGTCGATCAGGAGCTGGGCGGCGTTGCTCACCATGAAGTACTCCTGATAGATGCGAAGTAGGCGGCCCTGCTCGTCGGAATCGTCGGGGTAGAGGAACAAGGTGAGGTTCTTGGCGATCTCGGTCTTGTCGAAGTCGATGGAACTGCCGGGGACCAGGCTGTCGTCGACGCTCGCCAGGTCGAACAGGCGCAGGCGATTCTTGGTGGGCTGGCCGTAACCGGGCACATCGATGTTGACGAGCTTGGAGGTAACGGCAAAATCGCCGAACTCGACGGTGTAGGAGCGGTCATCGTCGACTAGGATGTCCTGCTCACCGAGCCACTCGTCGGGGACGGCCTTCTGCTGGTTGTCGACAAAGCGCTGACGGAACAGACCGTAGTGATAGTTGAGGCCCACGCCATCGCCGGTCAAGCCCAGCGTGGCGATGGAATCCAGGAAGCATGCGGCCAAGCGGCCCAGGCCGCCGTTGCCGAGTGACGGCTCGACCTCGAATTCCTCGATCTTGTTGAGGTCGTGGCCTGCGGCGGTGAGCTGGTCCTTAACCTCGTCGTAGATGCCAAGGTCGATCATGTTGTTGATGAGCAGCTTGCCGATCAAAAATTCGGCGGAAATGTAATAGAGCTTTTTCTTGCCGTTGTTGAGCGGGCAGGTGGCAGAGCGCTCCTGCACGAGTTTGACCAGCAGCTTGTAAATGCGACGGTCGTCGAGCTGCTCGAGCGAGGTGCCAAAAGACTGCTCGGCGAGTTCCATGAGGTTAATTTGGGGCATGTTTTCTCCTGTGATGGGTTGTTTCATGTCTGCAATTCATAAGAAGCCCGCGCGAGGGGATTGGGGTGGCCTCGCGCGGGAAAAGCAAGCGCGTCCGCACGGTGGGGAGGGGCCGGGCGCGGTAGCTCCTATTGAGGAAGCTTGATTTCGGCTTCCGACGGGATGCGGAAGTAGGTCTCGGTCCAGTCGGTGAGTTTGTGCTCGAGCTCGCGGGTGATGGCGCCGTCGAGCATGCGCCAGGTCCAGTTGCCGCCCAGCGTGGCAGGGGTGTTGATGCGCGCCTCGTTGCCCAAGTTGAGCAGGTCCTGCATGGTGTAGATGCACGTGTCACTCACGCTGGCGGCGATGGTGCGATTGAGTGCATCTGCCATGGGTTCGCCGGCCTGCTGATGGGTGTACAGGGCTGCCTGCTCGCGTTGACGCGGGGTGGCCGTTCCCTCAAACCAACCGCGCGCCGTCTCGTTGTCGTGGGTGCCCACATAGGCGACGGTGTTGGCGATGTAGTTATGCGGCAGGTAGTACGAGTTGGTACCCTCAAAGGCAAACTGCAGGATCTTCATGCCGGGGAAGCCCGAGTTGTCGCGCATGTCGATGACGCCGGGGGTGAGGAAGCCCAGGTCCTCGGCGATGATGGGCAGCGTGCCGAGCTTTTCCTCGAGCGTCTTGAAGAACTTGAGGCCGGGGCCCTGCGTCCACGAACCGTAGGACGAATCGGGCGAGGAGAACGGCACCTCCCAATAGGCCTCGAAGCCGCGGAAGTGATCCAGGCGGATGACGTCGTACATGTCGAGGGCGGCGCGAATGCGGCCCTCCCACCAGGAGAAGCCGTCGGCCTCCATGGCGTCCCAGTCGTAGATGGGGTTGCCCCAGTACTGGCCGGTGGCCGAGAACTGGTCGGGCGGCGTGCCGGCGACGCTCACGGGATTGCCGGCGGCGTCGATCTTAAAGAGCTCAGGTGTCGCCCACATCTCGACGGAGTCACGCGAGACATAGATGGGCAGGTCGCCGATGATGAGAATGTCGCGCTCGTTGGCATAGGCCTTGAGGCGGCTCCACTGGCGATCGAAGAAGTACTGCGTCATCTGGTGGTAGAGCATACGCGCCGGATGGTCGGTGCAGACCTTGGCGGAAGCCTCGCCGCGGGTGCGGAGCTCCGCGGGCCACTCCCAAAACGCCTTGAGACCGCACTCCTCTTTGACGGTCATGAACTCACAGTAGGGGATGAGCCAGTCCTCGTTGGCCTGGATAAAGTCATCGAAATCGGCCGGCTTGTCGGCAGCAAAGCGCTCGGCGGCGCGGTCGAGAATCTGACGGCGGCCGCCAAAGATGGCACCGTAGTCGACATTGCTGGGGTCGGATCCCAGATACACGCCATCGATATCGCGCTGCTCCAGATACCCTGCCTCGATAAGCTCGGCAAAGTCGATAAAGTTGGGGTTGCCTGCGCGGGCCGAGAACGACTGATAAGGCGAATCGCCATAGCTGGTCGTCGTAAGGGGCAGAATCTGCCAGTAATGTTGTTTGCACGAGGCGAGAAAATCGACGAAGTCGTAGGCATTCCAGCCAAAGCCGCCGATTCCGTATGGTCCGGGCAGAGATGAGACGGGCATGAGGACGCCGCTTGCACGCTCCATGAATGCGCTCACCAACCTTCTTGTTGTGGGGTCGGCCTGCCGATGGGTGTGCAGTCCGCCTCCGATGTTCTGATTCGATACGCCTATTGTAAAACATGT
>CABSMZ010000012.1 GCA_902478875.1 uncultured Collinsella sp. | reverse complement strand
GCGCGGGCGCCCGGTCGGCGGCCCGTTCTGGGCGCGCCTCAATCGTAGCCCGAGACGGTCCCGGGCTGACAATTTCGACTGTAATGGACGTTCTTTAACGACTAGTCATTTAATAGTCGTTGAGGACGTTCTTTAACGACTAGTCATTTAAGAACATCCCCAATGACTGTGTTGCAAAAGCTGTACGCCAGCATCCAAAGATGTCGAAAAATGTCGACTTTGGATGCTGGCGTACATGTATGGATTCGGTGGGGAGTTGAGTCTAGGCAATCATTGCATCGAGCGTGATGAGCTCCCTGAGTCGCTCCGTGCGTGTTTGCCCATGGCGCTTTGCTTTTGCGTCAAACGCATCAAGAACAGACTCACCCACACGTGCCGATAAAACAACGCTTGGCTCATCAGAGATCGATGGCCTTCCCAGCTTGATGGTGCGACCCTTTGGCCACTCATCTTTTTCGTATGCCTCCGCGGCTTTCTCCAACTCTCCGGGAGCAAACCCCATCATCTTTTCGAGCTGCTTAGCGTCCATAGCGCCTCCTATCGATCGGCATAATGTCGAGCAGAGGTCAACGGATACTCTTTTTGTATACAGTTTTGTAGACAAAAATACAAACAGTTTATCAGGCTAATTAGCTTGTTTTGACCCGCGTGTTCGATAGGAAATGAGCATTGACGGTTTCGATACTCCTTTGCTTTTCAGCCTGGAATTTGGATGCTCATTGAACTTCCGGAGGGGAGCGCTTTATTAAGCTATCGAGATTCTGAGCAGGAGCTCTCACTGGTCTTCGATAATGGGACCAGCTTAATTCGCGACACAGTGTGTCGCGAATGGGAGTAGTCGTTAGGTGTCCTTCAATGGCTAGTCATATAAGAACGTCCAAGTGTCGGATTTTGTCATTTAGTGTCGTCCTCAGCGGCTATTCTGGAGGGTCGTGGTCAAAAAAGGGCAAATATGAGTACTGTTGCCATTATAGTTGCATTTATTTTGCTATAAATAGTAGCTCCTGATGAGACTTGTTCCCATTAGGAGCTACTTTTATTGAACATATGAGGAGAAATAGCGTCGTCTACGGACGTATGGAACGTTGAATAGTTCCTGAAGTGATCAAAATCGCTGCTACTAAACAGGTAGCAGTACTCATATTTGCCCTTTTTGACCACAGCCCTCTCGGAAACCTTTCCAGAGGCGTCAAACAGCCATAATCCAAAGGTCGCCTCAAACAATTAGCCGGCTAAGAGCGTCCATGACTACCCAAAAGCTGTACGCTAGCATCCAAAGATGTCGAAAAATGTCGACTTTGGATGCTGGTGTACATGTTTGGGTCGTATGGGCTGGGGCCCTGGACGGACAGAGCGTGCGTACTAGAGCAGATTCTCCTGCAGCCATGCGATGATGTCGCTCGACTCGTAGAGCGGCTCTCCGTCGATGAACAGGCAGGGAACCTGGCGTTTTCCGCCGACGGCGATAAGCGTTTGCTCGGCATCGGAATCGGTCGAGATATTGCGTTCAGGAATGGTCGCGCCGTTATCGGCCAAAAAGCGCTTGACCTTTATGCAGTACGGGCAGCCGGTCATAACGTAGAGCACGAGCTCGTGATCAGTAGCCATAGGTCTCCAATCGGTTGAGGTTTTGATTGAAATACCCAAAGCTGCCGCGGTCTATGCGCGGACCAGTGACGACTCGATGGCCTGGACCAGAAACGCCGTGGCTCCGGTGCCGCAGGGCTTGTCGTAGTAGTCAACAAAGCGCCGGTCGGCAAGATAGCCGTGGGCGAGGCCCAGGTACGCCTCGTTCTGGGGCTCGTGTCCCCAATTAAGGCCAATCCATCGACGGTGCATTGCGACAAGTTTGCGGGCCTCGTTACTCTCTGGGTCGCCAATGCCCATGGCAATCGAGAGCTGGCCCAAAATGGCGCGTTCAAGTTCCTTCATGTCGTTCCATGTCTGAGGATCCATATCCAGTAACGTTTCGTTTGCTGCATCGATAGCCTCATTGCCATAGCGAGCCCGAGCCTCGGCGCCGTAGCGTTCCTCGTTTTCCTGCACGGTGCGCCAGCGCTCCAGTTGCGGCAGGACGGCGCCCATGAGCGAGACGGCTTCGTCGAGCGACATACCTGTGTTTTGTGCTAGCCGTGGGGCACAGTCCTCGATCATTGCCTCCATCGTGGTGTCGTAGGCGTACTGGCCGTGGTCGTAGCACCGCTTGCAGTAATGGTCGGTCGTGGCGCCCGTGGCATCGGTGCCGCAGTCGCCGGGCGTGAGTATCATGCCGCAGCTCTGGCAATAGTGCTCGGGCATTTCGAGCAGGTGAGACAGGGGCTCGCCGGTCACAGTGGCAATGAGCTTCATCATGTCGATGCCCGGTGTGACCTCGCCGCGTTCCCAACGGCTGACGGCTTGGCGCGTGACGAAGAGCTTGGCGGCGAGCTGCTCCTGGGTAAGGTGATGGACGCGACGGACAGCGATGAGCTTTTCTGCAAAGGCCATAGCGGCTCCTTTCTGCTGGTTGACGGCTTAAGCATACGCGGCGGCAGGCACCCTTCCAAGCAACCGTTGGTTGCACGACGGGGGACCGTGGCGAAGAATTGCGCGCAATGCCCCATGCCTCCATGCCGTACAATGACCGGCATGGAACCTATCGCACACATACATACTGATCTGCCGCAGAAGTTCGGCATTCCGCGCAACAGCTTTTTGGCGCCTCATCTGCAGGGACGCATCGTTTTTGAGCCGGAATTTGCCTCCAATGCAGCAGTTGAGGGCCTGGACTCCTTCTCTCACCTATGGCTGCTGTGGCGTTTTGAAAACGGCACACCCGGCGGCACGGCTAAGGACATAGCCGCCGATGCCAAGACGCGGAACAGGTCCGGAACCAACGCAAAATGGTCGAAAACCGTGCGCCCGCCGCGTCTGGGCGGAGCCGAGCGCGTGGGTGTGTTTGCCACGCGCAGTCCGTTTCGCCCTAATCCCATTGGACTCACCTGCGTCAAGCTCGACCGCGTGGAGCTTACCGACGATGGTCCCATCATCCATGTGTTGGGGGCCGACCTGCGCGACGGCACGCCCATCTACGACATTAAGCCCTACATTCCGTTTGCGGACTGTCATCCGGATGCAACGGGCGGCTGGATTGAGGATGCTCCGTGGCAAGAGCTCGACATCGAGTTCCCGCAGGCGCTGCAAGACACAGTTCCAAGCACAAAGCTCCCCGGTCTGGTCGAGGTTCTTCGCCAAGATCCGCGCCGCGCGGGCAGCAAGCACGAGCCAAACCGCGTCTATCATCTGGCCTTCGCCGGGCTCGACATATCTTTTACGGTCGATGAAACCCAGCTAACCGTAGTCGCCGTCAACGACGCACGAGACTAACCAGCCATTCGTCCGCACCCGTCAAATTAAGCGCCAAACCCCGCGCCAAAACCGCCCACGCTGGTGGACAATAACGCCTACCAAAACAATCAACTTTGCACGGGAGTCCAGCATGAAATACGACTTCACTTCAATCATCGACCGCCACGGCATGGACTCCATCGCCGTTGACTCTTGGGGTGAAATCCCCGGTATGGCTCCGAATGCACCCGACGAGGGCTTCGACCGCATTCCCATGTGGGTGGCCGACATGAACTTCGCCACGGTGCCCACGGTCCAGGAGCACATCATTCAGCGTGCCCAGCATCCCATGTTTGGCTACTTTAACCCGCGCCCCGAGTACTTCGACCGCATCATCGAATGGCAGAGCCGCCGTAATGGTGTCGAGGGCCTGCGCCCTGAGCATCTCGGCTACGAAAACGGCGTGCTGGGCGGTGTCGTGTCGACGCTGCGCGCGTATGTCCAGCCAGGCGATGCGGTGCTGGTCCACAGTCCTACCTACATTGGTTTTACCAAGTCTATCGAAGCCGCGGGCTATCGCATTGTCCACAGCCCGCTTAAGCTCGACGACCAGGGCGTGTGGCGTATGGACTTTGAGGACATGGAGTGCAAACTCGCCCAAAACCACATTCATGCCGCGGTGTTCTGCTCGCCGCACAATCCCTGCGGCCGCGTATGGGAGCGCGACGAGATCGAGCGCGCCATGGACATTTATCGCCAGCACGATTGCGTGGTGATCTCGGACGAGATTTGGTCCGATATCATCCTGCCGGGGCACAAGCATATCCCGACGCAGTCGGTGAGCGAGGATGCCCGCATGCGCACGGTTGCCCTCTATGCGCCCAGCAAGACGTTTAATCTGGCGGGTCTGGTCGGCAGCTACCACATTGTCTACAACGAGACGCTGCGCGACCGCGTGTGCGCCGTGTCCAACAAGATCCACTACAACGAGATGAATGTCCTCTCCATGCATGCTCTTATCGGTGCCTACCAGCCGCAGGGCTACGAGTGGGTGGACGAGCTCAACCAGGTGCTTGCCGGCAATATCGAGTACTTCTGCGATTACGTGGACGAGCATTTTGAGGGCGTGTCCTATTCGCGTCCGCAGGGCACGTACATGGTGTTTCTGGACTGCACCGAGTGGTGCCGCGGACATAACCGCGATATTCAGTGGCTGCTCGACGAGGGGGCGCGCGTGGGCGTGGGGTATCAGGACGGCCGTCCGTTCCACGGGCCCTGCCACATTCGCGTGAATCTGGCGCTGCCGCTTTCGCGCGTAAAGGAAGCGTGCGACCGCCTGGACCGCTACGTTTTTAATGCACGGTAAGTGAGCACTGCATGCGGGGTCTTCTGCCAAGTCGGCTGGAAGGCCCCACACGGTAAAGCGGCTGTAACAATTGGGTGCTCGTGTGGTTTTGTTTGCTATTATCTTTAACCATTTCAGTCTGTAAACAGGATCGTATGGAGCTCGATGAAAAGATCCCGTCGCTCGGATGCCATATCGTTATTTGTCGCGCTTGCAGTGGCGAGCGCTTTTGTCGTAGCGATAGCTGGCTGCTCCGGGTCGAATGACGGAGCCTCGACGTCTACATTAGAAGGTCTGGATGCCTCACAAGCCAAAGACGACAACCTTAAGACGCTCAACGTCGGCAGCGATCTCTACCCACCGTTTGTGTATACCGACGAGTACGGCGATATCGTTGGCCTGGATGTCGAGATATTGACCGGGGCTTTGGCCCGCATTGGTTACAAGCCAAAATACCAGCTGATCGATTGGGAAAAGAAGAAAGAGTTGCTGGCGAGTGGCGAGCTCGATTGCGTCATGGGCGGCTTTAGCATGACGGGTCGCGAAAACGAGTATCGTTGGGCCGGCCCGTACCTTGCGAGCCGCCAGGTGGTCGCGGTCGATCCCGCGAGCGATATCTACACGCTTGCCGATCTTGAGGACAAGGTCGTGGCGGTCCAGTCCACCACCAAGCCCGAGGACATTTTGCTCAATCATACAAATGAAAACGTTCCGCAGATCAAGGAGCTCTACAGCTTTTCGGACCGCTCATACCTGAACCCGGCACTCGTCGAGGGTCTGGTCGACGCCATCGCCGCGCATGAGTCCTCGCTGCTTACCTACGAAAAAGACTATGGCGTAACGTATCGCATTTTGGATGAGCCGCTGCTAGATGTTGGTTTGGGCACCGCTTTCGATATCAACGATACGCGCGGCATCGACGTTAAGCTCACCCGTGCCTACCAGGAAATGCTTGCCGATGGCACCATGGAACGTCTGGTGTCAAAGTACTTTGATGACCCTTCGCCATTTTTGAATATGGAGGGCCTGTCATGATCGATGCACCCGACCATGCCGCTCAGGAGCGGGACAATCGTTCGGCAGGGGCATGGCTCCTTGTCGCTCTGCTGGGGATAGCGCTCTCGGTTGTTGCCGGCATGATGAGCTACGGTTACACGACGGCCCAAGCCGAGCAGCGCTTTGCCGACGTTGTCGATTACGTGGCGACGCAGAGCCTTTCCTACGATGCATTCAACAGTGCCTATACGACCAAAAACCTGATTCGCGTTATGGAGATTGCCGGAGAGACGGCGCGCGATATGGAGCGCGACGGTTCGGTGGATAACGCCATGCTGGAGCAATACGCCGACCAGTTCAACGTGAGCGCGCTGATCGTGACGGACGCATCGGGCAATTTGGTGTCCGAGTCCTCGACGGGCGATGTGGACTACGGGTCGCTCGCTACGTATCTCAAAGAATCACCCGTGCTGGAGGTGGCAACTCATCCGCTTAAGTCCTATACCGCCCGCATCACGCTTGCGGATGATTCGGTCGCAGACATTGGCTGCGTGACTCGGCAGGATGGCGAGGGCATCGTTATCGCGGTAAGGCATCAGAGCGCGAAAGCGGTTGCAAGCAATACACTCAAACTGCAGAGCTTGCTTGATGGCTATGAAACCATCGATAGCGGCAATATCGTGATCGAAAGCGACGGCAAGGTCGTTGCGACCAATGCCGTTGAACCCACCGTATTGGGCGTGTTCGATCTGCCTGCGACGGATGTCTTTATTGTCGACGGTATTAAGGATCGATGCCTGGCTGGTAAGGTCAGATTGGTTAACGCCGACGGCGAGTGGTATTTGGGCACATTTGGAAAAGCGCACAAATTCTATGTGTACACCTATGCCTCGGCGCAGCGCTACTTTGAGGTCGCCGCGGCTGTTGCCGCCGGCGTGCTGGTACTCTACGGCGGTGTTATAGCCGTTGTTGTGACGGTGCGTCGCCGCGCTGATCGTCGACGTTTGACGGACTTGCTGCAGCAGGAGCGCGACTATGGCGACAAGCTGGCAAAGGCGGCGCGTGAGGCCTCGTCTGCCAACTCGGCAAAGACGGAGTTTCTGCGTCGCATGAGCCACGATCTGCGCACGCCCATCAACGGCATTCGCGGCATGGTCGAGGTTGGCGATGCCAATGCGGACGATCTGCAAAAGCAGACTGAGTGCCGCTCAAAAATCTGGACGGCATCGGGACTGCTGCTCGACCTTGCCAACGAGGCGCTCGATATGAGTCGCCTGGAGAGCGGGCAGGTCGACCTGAACCTCGTGCCCATAAATTTGGTGGCCCTCAACTGTGAAGTGCGCGATATTCTGGAGCGCCAGGCCGAGGAGCGTCTGGTGACAATTATCTCCGACCAGCAGACGCTTAATCATCCCTATGCGCGGGTGAGCGTGACGCACCTCAAGCGTTTGTTGCTCAATATTGCCGGCAATGCCGTCAAGTACAACCGCCAGGGCGGCTATGTCCGCCTGGTGTGCCGCGAGGTGGAGCCAGCGGATGGCGTCCCCGTCTATGAATACACGATCGCCGACAACGGTATTGGCATGAGCGAGGAGTTCCAAAAGCACCTCTACGAGCCGTTTTGCCGCGAGGAGCAGCAGGTGGAAGGCGCTTCGTCGGGAACTGGCCTGGGCGCGCCTATCGCAAAACAGCTGGTCGAGCTTATGGGCGGAACCATGAGCTTTACGAGCGTCTTGGGGCAGGGGACGACGTTTACCATCCGCCTGCCGTTCGAGAAATGCAAACGCTCCGAGATTCCTCAGGCAGTTCGCGTGGACGCGGGAGACGGCGATGCACTCCAGGGCTTGCGCGTTTTGCTCGTAGAGGATAACGATCTGAATGCCGAGATCGCGCAGTTTACGCTCAGCCGTGCCGGTGCCGTCGTGACACACACTAGGGATGGTGAGTCTGCCGTCGAGATGTTTGCCGCGAGCGTGCCGCACGAGTACGACGTGGTGTTGATGGACATCATGATGCCGGGCATCGATGGCCTTGAGGCCACGCGTCGGATTCGAGCGCTCGATCGCGAGGATGCCGCGACCACGCCGATTATCGCCGTGAGCGCCAACGCCTTTGACGACGATCGCAGGCTTTCGCGTGAGGCGGGCATGAACGCGCACCTGAGCAAGCCTGTGAGCTCGCAAGAGCTCGTTGAGGCGCTTGCGCACATAGCCGCCGACGCTTCATAAGCATATGGCCCGGTTCCGAGGTGGGTTGGAACCGGGCCATATTGCTATTGATGAGTTTTGCTTTTGAGGCTTACTTTTCCTGAATCTGCTTGCCGCAAAGATGCTCAATCGTAATCTCGTAGAGCTGGACGCCCTTAATGTCCTTGGCGATTTCCTCTTCGACTTCCTCGGCAGAAGGGTAGTACTTAAGCGCGAGCTGGCGGACTTTATCCTCGATAAACGCGGGGGTGTCATTCGCCAGGCGACAGCGGCCAAAGACCACGGTACTCATAACGTAGGGAGCCCAGTCACCGTTCTGGTACCACTCGTTGCCGTAAACGGTAAAGCAGACCTTGTCATCGCGCTTGAGTGCGTCGACCTTGTGGCCAGCCTTGGCGCCATGGAAATAAATCTTGTCGTGCTCGGCGTCGAAGAAGTAGTTGACGGGAATGGCGTACGGGTAGCCATCGTCGCCGTTGACGGCAAAGACGCCGCGCTTGCATGTAGCGAGCAGTTCGCGCGCTTCCTCGTCGGTGATGGCGCGTTTCTTTCGCCGTAAGGGCCTAAACATCGTTGGCGTCCTTTCTGCTGCGTATGGTTGTTGAGCACAAACTATAGCGAAACGGACCCGTTTTTCTTGATGCGGGCGAGTATGTTTTTGAGCTTGTTAAAGTCGAGCGGTTTGGACAGATGGGCGTTCATGCCGGCGTCGTGTGCCGCCTTGGCGTCCTCGGCAAAGGCATTGGCGGTGAGCGCGATGATGGGGATATCGGCTGCATCGACTTTCTCGCTCAGACGAATCGCGCGGGTTGCCTCGTAGCCGTCCATGTCTGGCATCATAATGTCCATCAGGATCGCATCGAAGCTGCCGGCGGGATGCGACAGGTACAAATCGACGACTTCGTTGCCGTTGGCGGCGCGGGTGACCACGACGCCCTCGGATTCTAGCAGCGTCTGGGCAATCTCGGCATTCAATTCGTTGTCTTCGGCGAGCAGCACGTTCATGTCGGCGAGCGAGCAGTCGAGCGCTCTCTCGACCGTATTCGCCCGCGTCTGGGGGTTCTTGTCGATATCGAGCGGGATTTCCACGTAGAACGTGGTGCCCACATGGAGTTCGCTGGTGACTTCGATGGTGCCACCCATCAGTTCAATAAGCGACTTGACGATTGGCATGCCCATGCCGGTTCCTTGGAACTTGCTGCGCGCATCGTCACCTTCTTGGGCAAACGGCTCATAGATATGCTTTAAAAACTCGGGAGCCATGCCAATGCCGGTATCCGAAACGCTAAAGCAAAAGAGCGCGCGCCCGTTATCGAGTGGCTTGGTCTTTGAACTAAAGGTGACGGAGCCGCCGTGCTTGTTGTACTTAATGCTGTTGTCTAACAGGTTGATCATGATCTGTCGGATATGGGTGGGGCTGCCGATCATGTATGGCCCCGTGGCGTACGGCAGACTATTGTCCTGCATTGTGATGCCGTTACTGGACGCGCGGAGCTTGCACAGCACCAGCGTATCGTCACAGAGCTCTTTGAGGTTAAAAGGCGCATGCTCCAGTGTTAGCTTGCGGTCTTCGATTTTGCCCATCTCGAGGATGTCGTTGATCAGCGAGAGCAGGTGATTGGCGGCAACGCGCGCCTTGGCACGGCTCTCGCGGGCGACTTGCATATCGCCTTCCTTCAATTCCTCGATCTCGATAAGGCCCAGGATACCGTTGAGCGGCGTACGGATGTCGTGGCTCATGCGCGTGAGGAATGCCGTCTTAGCGGCGTTGGCAGCATCGGCTTTTTTGCGCTCGGTTCGAGCGCGCACGAGCGCCCAGATGAACAGGACGATGCCGACCGACAACATACCGATGAGGGTAGCTGCAATGGCGGTGCGGTTGCGGTAAAGGAATTGAAGCGTGTTGGATTCCTGGGCCGTGTACGACGTGGAGGAGAAATTGCTTGCGGAGAGCGATTCTCCGGCATTGATGATGCCCTTGTTGATGATTCCCAACAGCTCGGGTTTTCCGCGCGAAATCCAGCACGAGAGCTCACAGGTGTCAGGGAGCTCGGTCGTCTCGCAGTTCTCGAGATCGTAACGGTCACCGATGGTTTTTACGCGTGAACTGGGAGCGACGATGCAGTGCGCCGTTCCCTTCCTGAGGGTGTCGAACGCTTCACCGTCGGATTGGTATTCGGTTACGGTCGCTGTGGGGAACAGACTTTCAAGTGCATTTTTGTTGACAAACGATGATTTGGTACAGGCGATGTTTTGAAGGTCTTTGTTCAGGTTGCTGCCGGTGTGGATGGCGGTGAGGGATATGGTCCCCAACGATATCGACTGCACAACGCCTGTTTGCTCGGCAAACCAGTAATCTCGGTATACCGGCAGCGCAACGTCTATGCTTCCCTTTGACAGGGCCTTTGACATCATCTTGTAGCTATCAAAGGCGACGGTTTTGACCGTAATGCCAAATTTATCGTGTAGCGTCGTCGCAAGCGATGCGAGCGAGCCTTCCATCTCGCCGTCTTCGTCCTCGTTGCAGTAGGGGAGTTTGCCCGTAATGTAGCCGAGCGTGATGGTGTTGTTGTTTGCTTTGAGCCAAGAACATTCGGGGCCGTTGAGCGATGATGAACCGCTGTTTTGGGTCGAGTAGCTAGATTTGACTTCGTCGTTATAGCGTGGGTTGACGCGGGCGATTGCCGTCATGGCGGCATTGATGTCGTTCATCAGATCGGGGCGGCTTTTGGGAACGGCAAAGTAGTAGTCGCTCGAGCCAATGTAGAACATGGGGGAGGCGTTGGGCGACGAGGTCGTGTCGTTCATGATGATGGCGTCGACCTCGTTGTTTGCGAGCGCGTCAAAGAGAACGGAGTTTCCGTCATACTCCCTGTATGTGCAGGCGATTCCTTCGTTGGCGAGCCATTGCTGGCCAACGAAGGTTTGCATAACGCCGGGGTTGCAGCCGATAGTGAGACCCTGGAGTGCTTGAGGGTCACCCTTTGCGAGGTCGTCGCGATCGGGCTTGGCGTAGATGTAGTAGCGCTCAGTGCCCTCGGGGTTCGAGGAAAAGAGCAGCTTTTGGGCGCGTTCCTCGGAGTAGGAGATGTTGGGCATGAGGTCGATTTCGCCTGCCTCGAGCATGTCCATAAGCTCGGTGAAGGTGCCGGAGACGTATTCGTACCGCCAGCCGGGCGTGTAGTACGACAGGGTCTGGAGGTACTCGTAGCCCCATCCCGAGAGGCGCTCGCCGGGGGTGCCGTCCTGGAAGCCCTCGTTGTTGACGAGCCAGCCGACGCGGACCGTTTTGACCTGTTGATCGGTGTTGGCGGCATAGACGGGGCGGGCGCGGCGGCGCTCAGCACGGTAAGCGCGACAAGCACGATGACCAAGGCGCGAGATATAACTGAACGAAGGGCGACGGTAGCTCTCACGTGCAATCCTAACGAATCGAGACATTACCGCATAAGGATACCAGCTCAGCCTGCCCAGCCGGCAGCTGTACCGCTAAACGCTCCCGCCCGGCAGTTGGGGACAGCCCCTTTCTGCCGGCACAAAAGGAACGTCCCTAACTGCCGGTTGTGGGACAATACCGAGCAAACGTGATTGGACGTCTGAGAAAAGGGGTCGCGATGAACAAGTTGAGGACGCTTGCCGATGTGTTGCGACAGGCTGGCTTTGCGCGCATCACGGGCCTGTTTCTTATCTTCTATCTGCTGTGCTCGACGGCCGTCTGGCTGTCCGAGCCCACGACCCTTACGTTTGGCGATGGACTTTGGTTTAGCTTTGAGACGGTCTCGACGATCGGCTTTGGCGATATCCCCGCCGAAACGCCGGTTGCCCGCGGCGTTACCGTTATCCTAAGCGTCATCAGTATCTTCTATATCGCCATGTTTACGGGCGTGGCGGTGAACTACTGCAATACGCTCATCAAGCTGCGCCAAAAGGACACCATGGCGCGCTTTATGGACGATCTTGAGCATTTGGAAGAGCTCGATTGTGACGAGCTCGCCGACCTGTCGCGCCGCGTGCGCGAATATCGCCGCCGCCAACGCTAGAACGGGCGCCGCGCGTCACGACGAGGGGGACTGAAATGAATATCACCGTGTATCTGGGTGCCAGCGTCGGTAATGACCCGGCGTTTCTACCTGCGGTACAGGAGCTGGGCAACTGGATTGGCACCAACGGCCACGCGCTGGTATACGGCGGGTCCAAATCGGGCCTGATGGGCGCGCTCGCCGATAGCGTGCTCGATGCTGGCGGACATGTGACGGGCGTGGAGCCGAGCTTTTTTATCGAGGCCGAGTTTCAACATGACGGTATCGACGACCTCATCGTGACGAGTGGTATGGCGGAGCGCAAGGCCAAGATGATTGAGCTCGGCGATGCGTTCATCGCCTTTCCCGGTGGGACGGGCACGCTCGAGGAGATTGCCGAGGTTATGTCCGCGGTGTCGTTGGGGCACCTGAGTGCTCCGTGCATCCTGTATAACCTGGACGGTTACTACAACGACCTCAAGGCACTGCTCGGGCACATGATTGATAAAGGGCTATCGAGCCCACGGCGCCAGCAGGGCATCTACTTTGCCGACGATTTGCGCGAGATTGCTTCGATTATCAACGGATAAGTCTTGAGCCTGCCCCACTATGGCTCCCAATGGTGCCGTTCGCGGCGTGGATGGTTGGCTCGTTCGGGCAACGCTCGCTCTACAATAAAACGTATCTATGTCGACTTTGACCGCGGGAGGACCCGATGGATAACCTTGCCAAACCCACAAACCGCGCGCTGTTTTTAGTTAGCGTTGCCGTGACCGGTGCGTTCGCAGGTGCCGCGGTCTGGCTGTTCTTTTTTGCGATGGAGCACGGTATCGACTATCTATGGACCGAGATTCCGCACGCGCTGGGCGTCGCTTCGCCCGAGCTCGCGAACGGCCCGTTTGGCTTTTTGCCGTACCCGTTTTTCGTCTGCATGCTGGGCGGTCTGCTGATTGGCCTGTACGAAAAGATGACGGGCACCAAGACCGATGACCTTAACCAGGTCATGACCAAGGTCAAACAGGATGGGTGCTACCCCTACGAAAATCTGGGCAAGCTGTCGCTTGCCGCGCTGTTGCCGCTGCTGTTTGGCGGCAGCATTGGACCGGAAGCTGGACTGACCGGCGTCATTGCGGGACTGTGCAGCTGGGTCGGCGATCGCATGCGTCGCTTTGGAGCCGAGTTTAGGGAACTCACGCTGCTGGGCACCCAGGCTGCCCTGACGGCGCTCTTTACCGCACCCGTCTTTGGCTTTGTGGCTCCGCTCGCCGGTAGCGCCGACGGCCAGGGTGCCAATGATACTGAGGACCCCGCGTCCGACGAGATCACGATCAAGCTGCCCAAGGCACAGAAGACCGTGGTCTACGGCATTGCGATTGCCGGCGGTCTGGGCACCTACCTGCTGCTTGGCCAGCTTGTGAGCGGCGGCATGGGCATGCCGAGGTTTGAGGCCGCCGAGGTGGGCAACCTGGAGCTTGCTTGGCTCATTCCTCTTGCGCTGATCGGCACGGTCTGCGGCTGGCTGTACTTTGTCTCTGAGCACGCGAGCGAAGCATTTGCCCATGCAATAGGGGAACGTCCTGTCGTCAAGGCCATGCTAGCCGGTCTGGCGCTCGCCATCTGTGGCACGGTCCTGCCCTACACCATGTTTGCCGGCGAGACCCAGGCCGGTGTGCTCATGGAAACCTACCTGACCATCCCCGCCGGCGTGTTGATCGCGACCGGTCTTGTTAAGGCCATGCTGACGCCCGCCCTCATCAACCTTGGTTGGCGTGGCGGCCACTTCTTCCCGGTTATCTTCTCGGGTGTGAGCTTGGGCTACGGCCTTGCCATCCTCACCGGCGCCGATCCGGTCTTTTGCGTCGCCGTCTGCACAGCCTCGACGATGGGCGCCGTCATGCGCCAACCCGTTATGGTCGTGGGCCTGTTGCTCATGTGCTTCCCGCTCAAAGGCATCGTCTGTATGATTATCGCCGCCGTCATCGCCGCCGGTATTCCGCTGCCCAAGCCGCTGCGCAAGTAGCATGGTAGCGCGCGCCGGGGGATATGCCATTTGTCGCGGATTTGCGGGGGGCGATCGCGCCCTTCGTGGATTGGGACTCGCGTGGCTACAGCTCGCGTACTCGATAAACCTTGGTGCTGACGGTGCAGCTGATTGCACATAGCGCGAGGGCAAGTACGGCGATGCCTGCACACAGACAGCCCAGAACGGCAGGATCGGGATTCGCCCCGGCAATCGACATGAGCCAGTTGCTGATGGGGTTGGAGGAACTCAGCATTGCCATGGTGCCGCAGCCAAACAGGGCAAACAGGCCAAGGGATAGGCGCAGCGCCTCCATGTGTCCAAATCGGAAGAACAGCGGCTGTGTCAAGAATACCATCATGAGGGAGATGAGCATCGATGCCGCCGAGGCGGTTGCGATTTCAAAGATCGTCTGGCATGTCGAAGGGATGCCCATGGGGTCGAAGAGCGGAAGGGCGAGGATGTTCAGAAGCGTAGCCGCGCATGCCATGACGACCGAGAAGACAACGATGCACAGGTAGCGTGCGCAAATAATGTCTTTGCGCGAGAAGGGCAACGTTGCTCGATAACGCTCCCAGCCGTTTTGGTTATCGTAGCCAGCTAGCGAGTTCATGATTATGATGGGCGACATTGCGCTGACCGCACAGGCGCCGGCGCTCATGCCGGAATCGCCGTCTGTCGCGTTGGCGAGGGTCAACACGACAAAGATGAATAGGCCGACGCCCGTGATGCTCGGGATGAGCGTACGAACGATGGCGAGCTCGGACATAAAGGCACGTTTCATTTCGAAGCCCCTTTCAGCATGAGGCGAAGATAGTCATCAATGGTTGCCCGGTCGCAGGGAATCTCGGGGAAGGCCTCGAGCGCCTCGCGACGGTTGGGCACGAGCACGTCAACGCTATAGGCGTGGTGGGCGGCACGGGCGTCTTCGACGCAAGCCATAAGCTCGACGGCTTGTGCCTGCGTGCAGTGGGCGATGCCGGCTCGGTCGGTAATGTCCTCGCGCGGCAGGTCAAACACAATCGAGCCGTTATCGATGCAGATGACGCGGTCGGCAGCGCGCTCAAGGTCGGAAGTAATATGGCTCGAGAGCAGCACGCTGCGCTGGCCGTCGGAAACAAAGGCGAGCAGCTCGTCGAGCAGTTCCTCGCGCGCCATGGGGTCGAGGCCCGCGGTGGCTTCGTCCAAAATGAGCAGCTTGGCATTGTGGCTGAGTGCGCAGGCAAGCTGCAGCCTCATGCCCATGCCGCGGGAGAGGTCCTTGACCTTCGTCTTGGGATCGAGGCCAAATCGCTCGATGAATCCAGCGAACGTTTCGCGGCTCCACGCGGGGTATGCCGGGCCTACGAGCGCCTCGACCTGGCCCACCTTGAGCGTGGAGGGGAAGGGACACGTGTCCAGGACAAGCCCGATGCGGGAGCGCAGGTGGCGCTGCGTCTCGTCGGGCGCGTTGGCGTCGCAGCGCTGTCCAAGCAGGTGCACCTCGCCGGCATCGAGCTTTATAAGCCCAAGCGCAGCGCGAATGGTCGTCGTCTTGCCGGCGCCATTTGCACCCACAAAGCCAACGATCTGGCCGGGCTCCACAGCGAGCGTGACATCACGCAGTGAAAAGCGGTCGCTCACATGGCATGAGATGCCTTTGAGTTCTAGCAAGTTTTGCATGATATAGCCTTTCTTGCAGATGGCTACTGCATAGTTTCGGGGGCTACCAGGTCGAGCATCTCGTGCAGTTTGTCGCGCGTGACGCCCAGGGCTTCGGCTTGGCTTGCCGCTTTCGCAAGCAGCTCTTCGATATGGCAGAGCTGGTTTTCGCGCAAGAGCTCTTGGTTGCCTTCGGCGACAAAACAGCCCTTGCCCTGCACGGTGCAGATAAACCCGAGCTGCTCCAGGTCGGCGTAGGCGCGCTTGGTGGTGATGACGCTCACGCCCAGGTCGCTCGCGAGTGCACGGATGCTGGGGAGTTTGGCTCCCGCAGTGAGTGCGCCCGAAAGGATCTGAGCTTTGACCTGCGAGGATATCTGTTCGTAGATGGGCTTATCGCTCGAATTGGATAGGATGATGTCCACAGCGTCTCCTTAGCTGATGGGCTACACGTGTATATAACCGGTAAGCACAGTATATACACACTATGCACAGTTACGCAAGAGGCAAATACGGATTGGGCCGGCTACCCAGGCCCCAACTGATGAATTTGTCCTGATAGGTGCCCTGTAACGGCATTTCGCGGCTACAATAGTGCGGTTACAACGACGTAATGCACTCATTGCAAGAAAGGATCCGCATGGCAAGCCTGTCGGATGAAATCTCGTCGCGCCGCACATTCGCGATTATCAGCCACCCGGACGCCGGTAAGACCACACTTACCGAGAAGCTGCTGCTCTATACCGGCAGCATTCAGACCGCCGGCTCGGTCAAGGGCAAGAGCTCGGCCAAGCATGCCGTCTCGGACTGGATGGACATCGAGAAGGAGCGCGGTATCTCCGTTACCTCCTCGGTGCTGCAGTTTACCTACAACGGCGCCTGCGTCAATATTCTCGATACCCCCGGCCACCAGGACTTCTCGGAGGATACCTACCGTACGCTTATGGCCGCCGACGCCGCTGTCATGGTCATCGACGGCGCTAAGGGCGTCGAGGCCCAGACCAAAAAGCTCTTTAAGGTTTGTACGCTGCGTCACATTCCCATCTTCACCTTTGTGAACAAGCTCGACCACGAGGCTCGCGATCCGTTTGAGCTCATGGAAGAGATCGAGAACGTCCTGGGTATCAATACGTATCCCATGAATTGGCCAATCGGCAGCGGCCGCAACTTCCGCGGCGTGTTCGATCGTCAGACCCGTCACGTCATTGCCTTTGAGGGCGACGGTCACGCCAACGCCACTAAGAAGGTCGCCGAGGTTGAGGCCGAGTTGGGCGATCCTTCCATGGATGAGCTCATCGGCGAAGAGAACCATAAGAACCTGGTGGACGACATCGAGCTGCTCGATGGCGCCGGCGACGAGCTCGACTTGGATGCCGTGGCCTGCGGCAAGCTGAGCCCGGCGTTCTTTGGCTCGGCGCTCACCAACTTTGGCGTGGAGCCCTTCCTCAAGGAGTTCCTGCGCCTGGCCCCGACGCCGCGCGCCTATACCGATACGCTCACCAGCGAACCGGTCGATCCCTGCCGCGACGACTTTAGTGGCTTTGTGTTTAAGATCCAGGCCAACATGGACAAGAACCACCGCGACCGCATCGCCTTTGTGCGCATTTGCTCGGGCAAGTTCGAGCGCGGCATGGATGCCTTCCACGTGCAGGGCAACCGCAAACTCAAGCTTGCCACGGGCACGTCGATGATGGCCGATGACCGCGCCATCGTGGACGAGGCGTACGCGGGCGATATCGTGGGCCTGTTCGATCCGGGTATCTTTAGCATCGGCGACACCGTGTGCTCCGGCAAGCGCCACGTGCAGTATCCGCAGATCCCGACGTTTGCCCCCGAGATGTTCGCTCGCATTACGCAGGTCGACACGCTCAAGCGCAAGCAGTTCGTCAAGGGTATGGAGGAGCTTGCCCAGGAGGGTGCCATCCAGATCTTCCGCGAGCTGGGTGCCGGCATGGAGAGCGTCATCGTGGGCGTGGTCGGCGTGCTGCAGTTTGAGGTACTCGAGCGCCGCCTCAAGGCTGAGTACCGTGTTGAGGTTCGTCGCCAGCCGCTGCCCTATACGGACATTCGCTGGATCCAGAACGACCCCGACACCATCGATATCCCGGGCCTTTCGCTCACGCGCGACACGCTGCGCGTCGAGGACATGCGCGGCGGCAAGCTGCTGCTGTTTACGAGTCCGTGGAACGTGGATTGGGCAACCGATCACAACCCCGATCTTATCCTGTCGGAGTTTGGCAACGTAGCGTTTTAGTGTGCCGGCGCGGTGGCCTGGCGGGGCTGCCGCGCCGTTTGCTTGCCTGATGCCGTGTGAGCGGCTATCATACCCACCGTCGTCTCAAGACCGGGGCGTCCGAGCAGTTCGGGTCCGATATCCTGCTCGTTAAACCTAAAACCAAAGGAGTACATAATGATCAAGAAGGTCATGGAGGACTATAAGGTCCTGTTGCGGAGCATTCCCGCGGCAACGGTTTCGCTGTTTTTCGTGAGTGTCATCATGATGAACCTGCTGGCCAACAAAGAGCTCATCAGCCTGCCGTATCTGGCACTCGATTGCGGCTTTGTGGTGAGCTGGGTTTCGTTTTTGTGCCAGGACATGATCTGCAAGCGCTTTGGCGCCAAGGCATCCATCAAAATCTCTATCCTCGCGCTGCTGGTCAACCTGGCCGTGAGCCTGTGCTTTTGGGCATGCTCGCTCACGCCCGGTATGTGGGGCGCCTACTACGACACGGGCATGATCGAGGTTAACACTGCCCTTAACGCCACCATCGGCGGCACCTGGTACGTGGTGCTTGGCTCTTCGCTGGCAATGCTCGTCTCTGCCGTGGTTAACTCCACGCTCAACCAGTCGCTCGGCCGTATGCTCAAAAAGAATAACTTTGCGAGCTTCGCCTTCCGCTCCTATGTGTCCACGGGTGTTGGCCAGTTTATCGACAACCTGGTCTTTGCCATTGTAGTGAGTCACACGTTCTTTGGTTGGACCTGGGTGCAGGTCCTTATGTGCTCGCTGACCGGCGCTGTCGCCGAGCTGCTGTGCGAGGTCTTCCTGAGCCCCGTGGGCTACAAGGTCGTGCGCGGCTGGGAGCGCGAGAATGTGGGCGCCGAGTACCTCGAGCGTCACGCAACCGCCTAAGGAGCAAGGATGCGGGTTTTGATCACGGGCGCTTCGGGCGGTATCGGAGCCGCGTGCGTGCAGCGCTTTTTGGACGAGGGCCACGAGGTCGTGGGCTTTGATCTGCTGCCGGCGGCGATCGAACACGAGCGCTACCGCCATCTGATCGTTAATGTCTGCGAGCCGGACTCGTTTCCAGGCGACCTTGAACCCCAGGTGATCGTGAACGTTGCCGGTACGCAGGATTCGGCCGACGATATCGCCGCCAACCTGTGTGGCACCATCAACGTGACCGAGCGTTACGCCTTTGTGGGGGAGGGGCTTGCCGCCAAGCCGGCGCCGGCTATCAAATCCGTGGTCAATGTGGGGTCGGCGAGCGGGCATACGGGATCGGAGTTTCCCGCCTATGCCGCCAGCAAGGGCGGCGTAATCGCCTACACCAAGAATCTTGCAAACCGCCTGGCACCGCAGGCCATCGCCAACAGTGTGGACCCGGGCGGCGTTATCACGCCGCTCAACCGTTGCGTGATGGAAGACGAGCACCTGTGGAACCAGATTATGGAGCTCACGCCGCTTAAGCGCTGGGCCACCGCCCAAGAGATCGCCGAGTGGATCTTCTTTGTGGGCGTGACCAACCGGTTTATGACCGGGCAGAGCCTGCTGATCGATGGCGGCGAGGCCGGCCGCACACAATTTATTTGGCCCGAATAGGAAACGCGCCCGATGGAAAGCCGTCGGGCGCGTTTTTGATGTATCGATTTTTAGCCGAGGCAAGTCCAGTTGACGGGGGTCGAGCCGTGCTGTTCGAGTAGCCGATTGGCAGCGGAGAAGGGGCGCGATCCCATAAAAGCGGGGAGTTCTGCCGTGGCACGGTTGGCCGAAAGCGGCGAGGGGTGCGTGGAGGCCAGACAGAACTTATCGGCTGTCTTGCCCGCGCCGGTCGCGGCGAGCTTGCCCTCAACCATTTGCTGGGCAAAGCGGCCCCATGCCAAAAAGACGACCGGCTGGGGCAGCTGGCAGCAGCGTTCGATAACGTAGTCGGTCAGGGTACTCCAGCCCAGTTTGGCGTGCGAGTTCGCGGCATGCTCGCGTACGGTGAGCGTGGTGTTGAGGAGCAGGACGCCCCGTTGTGCCCATGGGGTTAGATCTCCCGTGGCGGGAATGGGGCAACCCAGATCGGCTTTGAGTTCCTTGTAGATGTTGCGCAGGCTCGGCGGCAACTTGGTTTGCGTCGCGGGGACCGAGAACGACAGTCCCATGGCCTGGTTGGGCCCGTGATAGGGGTCCTGACCTAAGATGACAACTTTGACCTGGTCGGCCGGCGTGTAGGCGAGGGCATTGAGAATGTCGTCTTGTGCCGGGTAGATGGTCTGCTCGGCACGCAAAAGGGCGATGCGCTCGAGCAGCTGGTTCGTAGTTTCACGTACCGGCTGCGGCGCATCGCTCAACCAAGTTGCTATGTTGTGGTCGCGGGTTGCGGTGTCCATGGGGCTCCTTTATGGCAGATGCTCTGTTGACATCTATTGTAAAGGCGCACCGGTTGCCTTTATGCCGCGGCTGCATAAGGAGTGGGGTCTACGAGACGTGCTCGGGCGCTCCTGCCATGCGAGCCTGTCCATGTGCACGAAGGCGCGGAAGCTCGACGGTTGCCACCATGACGCCGGTGAGGATGAGGGCGGCGCCAAAGAAGGCGATGGGACTCAGGACCTCGCCGACCAGGAAGAACGAGAAGACGGCAGAGCAGACCGGCTCGAGCGAGAAAGCGAAGCCGGTGGTTTCGGCAGGCACGTGGGGCTGCACGAGCGTTTGGGTGATAAAGCCATAGGCAGAGCAAATGAGTGCGAGCGCAACGACAACGACGATCTCGCCGGGCGTGCTGGGAAGCGTGAAGCCGCCAAAGGTGAATGCGGCGATGCCCGAGAACAGGCCGCCAAAGCCCAGCTGCCAAACGCCCAGGGACAGCGGGTCGACTTCTTCGACAAAGCGCTTGGCCACGATAATGTGGCTGGCATAGATAAAGGCCGAGAGCAGCATGATAAGCGCGCCCGGGTTCAGGCTGGTGAAGTCGGCGCCCGAGAGCAGCAGCATGCCGCAGGTGACGATAGCCGTGCCGACGAGCACCTTGCGCTCGGGGGCACGACGCAGCAGGGCGGCGTTGGCAAACGGCACGATCACGACCGTCAGGCTCTGCAAAAAGCCGGCAGTGGAGGCAGAGGTGAGGCTGGAGCCCAGGCACATGCAGGTGAGCTCGGTTGCCATGATGGCGCCGATGATGGCGGCACGGACCATAAGGTCGCGGTTGATGCGCAACGCGTGCTTGTGGAAGAGCAGCAGGCAGACCACAAAGGCGATGATGCAGCGTAGCGCGACGATGCTCGTGGCGTTCATGCTGTCCATACCGATCTTCATGAGGGGATACGAAAAGCCCCATGCGACGGGAACGGAAAATGAGAGCGCGATTGCTTTTTTGCGATCCATGGGACTCCTTTTGTTACAGAACGGTTTCGCAAAAAGGATTCTGCTCCCAGAATTGGATGTAGTAAAGCGAATGTATCTTCAGTATGATTAAGAAACGCTAATGTTGGCAGAAAAAGCCCTGGCAAAACGTTTTACGGCTGCATTGATGTGGAGGCACGATGGCATCGCGGTATCAGATTGTTTGTATGGTGGTCGATCGCGGCAGCCTTAAAGGCGCAGCGGACGAGCTGGGCTATACACAAAGTGCGGTGAGCCAGGCCGTTAAGGCGCTCGAGCGCGAGCTGGGTACCACGCTTATCGAGCGCGGTAAGCAGGGCGTTTCGCTTACGCGCGACGGCAAACAATATCTGCCGTACCTGCGCCAGATCGTGACCGCCGAGGCCGAGCTCGAGGGCAAGCGCCAGGAGCTGCTGGGGCTTTCGTCGACCGATATTCGCATCGCGACGTTTACCAACGTGAGTCGTACCGTGCTGCCGCGTGTGATCCGCGACTTTGGGGCCCTGCACCCGGGCGTACGCTTTACCCTCAAGCAGGGCGATTACACGCGCAACGCCCAGTGGGTGCACGATGGCGTGGTTGATTTTTGCTTTACGGCACGTGGGTTTACCGCTGGGCTCGAGAAGCGCGTGGTCTATCACGACGAGTTGGTAGCATTGTTGCCGGCCGAGCATCCGCTGACGGCAAAGGAAAAGGTGACACTTGCCGACCTGGCGTCCGAGCCGTTTGTGCTGCTGGATGAGGGCGAACAGAGTCTGGTGCTCGATGCATTCGCAACGCATGGACTGTCGCCGCACGTGACGAGTGAGGTGACCGACGACTACACCATCATGGCAATGGTGGAGGAGGGCCTAGGCGTGAGCATGCTCTACCGGCGTACTGTGGAGGGCATGCGAGCCGATATTCGTGTGCGGCCCATCGTGCATGCCCCCTCGCGCGACGTGGTGGCCGCCTGGCGCAGCTGGGATACCATGCCTATCGCCACGAGGCGCTTTATCGACTATATGAGCTCGCATATTGTCAATTAATGACTGGCGTGGCGTTGGGTGCGGTGTTTAGCGGGCTGTCGCTTTGGCTTGGGTGGCGCGATGGGTGCGTGCCGGGTGGCAGAGTAGTACCGCCACGACCATGAAGAACGCCGTGGTGCCCAAGCTGATGGGGTAGACCATCATGATGTTCGCAAAGGTGCGGAAGTGCGGGAACACGCAGAACACCCAATAGAAGCGGATGCCGCAGACGCAGATCATGGTGATGAGGGCGGGCGTGAGTGAAATACCAAAGCCGCGCAGGTATCCTGACATGTTTTCGTAGAACATGCTAAAGGCGTACGCCGGGAAGATCGAGCACACGCGGATATAGCCGATCGAGACGATGTTGGGATCGTTGTTGAACAGCGACAAGATCTCGCGCCCCAGACCGACAATAACGATGATCGTGGTGAGTGCAACGATACCGCCTTCGACCAGGCAGACCTTAAGGGTCTTGGTGCAGCGGTCGATCTGGCGGGCACCGTGGTTTTGTCCCACAAAGGTGGTGCAAGCCTGGCTAAAGCTGTTGAGCAGGTTGTAGCACACGTACTCCAGGCTCATGGCGGCGCTCGATGCCGCCATGACCTCGGTGCCCAGGCTGTTGATGGCGGACTGGATGATGATGTTGGCGACGGCAAAGACGGCGCTTTGGATGCCGGCGGGCAGGCCGATCTTGACGATGCGCTTGAGGGCGACGGGGTCGATAGCCAGGTCGCGCGGGGTGACGCGGACGACGGAGTCGGTCTTGAGCAGACGGATAAAGAGCGTGGCGGCGCTGACAGTGTAGGCGATAGCGGTGGCGATGGCGACGCCCGCGACGCCCCAGTGGAGTACGGGGACAAAGATGAGATCCAGGCCAATGTTGAGGACGGTGGACACGGCAAGTGCCTGCAGCGGCATGCGGGTGATGCCGACGGAGCGGAAGATCGCGGCCTCAAAGTTGTAGAGCAAGATCGAGGGCATGCTGAGCAAAAAGACGCGCAGGTAGAGCGAAGCGAGCGGCATGGTTTCGGCGGGAACATTGAGCGCGGCGAGCATGGGCTCGGCAAAGATTTCGCCCAGTGCGATGACGACAAAGCCCACGAGCGCCATTAAAATCGAGGTATGGACGGCGCGTTTGACCATGTTCTGATCGTTGCGGCCGATAGCGTTGGCGATGACCACGTTGGAGCCAAGCGATATGCCAATAAACAGGTTGAGCATAAGGCTGGTAAGCGGAACATTGGAGCCGACCGCCGCCATGGCGAGGGTTCCCTGGTCGCCCGAGAAGTTACCGATGATGACCGTGGCGATGAGGTTCGATAGCTGCTCCAAGATGCTCGTGGCGGCCACGGGGAAGGCGAACAGGGGAATATTGCGCCACAGCGATCCGGTGGTCATGTCAATGTGCTTAGATGCGGTATCAGCCATACGCTCTCAATCTCTAATATGCTAATTCATGCTTATTTGCGCAGACGATGATACTCCTAATCGCCTAGTCATTGGGTGTTCCTATAGTTTTGTCAACCGTCGGGGCTACTCCCGGTAG
>CABSMZ010000011.1 GCA_902478875.1 uncultured Collinsella sp. | reverse complement strand
AGACAGGTCAAGGTCGATGCCTCGGGCAATGTGACCGGTCAGGCCGGCGCCGTGCCCGCGAAGGCCGGCTCCGACATTAAGCTCACGCTCGACCTTAAGATCCAGCAGGCCTGCGAGACGGCGCTGGCGAGCGCTATCGAGCTTGCCAAGACCACTGGCTACAGCAATGCCGGCAACGGCGCTGTGGTGTGTCTCGATCCCAACAATGGCGAGATCCTGGGCATGGCGAGCCAGCCCAAGTTCGATCCGTCCGTCTTTATCGGCGGCGTCTCAAATGACGTGTGGACCGAGCTCAATGATGACAAGGGTTCGCACCCGCTGCTCAACCGCGCCATTAGCGGACAGTACATGTCGGCCTCGACCATCAAGCCGCTCTCGGCGCTGGCCGGTCTTGAGTTTGGAACCTACACGTCGGGGCAGACGACCAACTGCACGGGTTATTGGACGGGTCTGGGCAAGTCGTGGGGCAAGTACTGCTGGCTGCATTCCGGCCACGGCACCATGACGCTGCAGTCGGGAATCGCCAACTCGTGCGACCCTGTCTTCTACGACATGGGCAAGGCGTTCTTTTATGACGAGCAACATCCCGAGGGTCTGCAGGAGGTCTTTCGTCGCTGGGGTCTAGGCAAGACCTGCGGTATCGATCTGCCGAGTGAGGGCGCGGGCCGTATTCCCGATGCCGAGTGGAAAGAGTCGTACTTCACCGACGCCTCTGCCGAGGACCGCAAGTGGAATGCCGGCGATATGACCAACATTGCCATCGGCCAGGGCGACATCCTGGTGACGCCCCTGCAGATGGCGTGCGCCTATATGGGTCTTGCCAACGGCGGCAAACAGTACGTGCCTCACGTGTTTTTGTCTGCCGTGTCGCGCGATGGCGACGGCGATGCCTATAAGTACAACGGCAAGGGCAAGAAGAAGCGCCTGGAGGCCAAGATCAACAGCGATTCGGATTTGGCTCTTGTTCGCAACGGCATGCACGATGTGATTTACACGGCATCGACGTCCCTGGCGGCTCACTTTGGCACCCTGACGCCGCAGGTATACGGCAAGTCGGGCACGGGCGAGAAAAGCGGCGAGGACGAATATGCGTGGTTCTGCGCCTATGCACCGGCCGATGATCCCAAGTATGTCATCGCTACTGTCCTGGAGCAGGGCGGCGGCGGCTCAGATACCGCGATGCATGTCGTGCGCGACGTGCTCGGCGTGATTTATGACGAGGCCGATACCTCTTCGGCCTCGGGCGATTCTTCGGTTCGATAGGAGGTTGCGATGGATTTTTCTCCGGCGGATCTGTTCCGTTCAACCAAGACCGGCTCTCGCAGCAGCCTGGACCGTGTCAACAAGCAACTTTCGGCCTCGCGCGGCACGTTTCGCCAAAAGGTGCATATCGGTGTGCTCGTGGCTACTGTGGCGCTCGTCGCCTACGGTGCCATCATTATCTGGTCGGCTTCGCAGTTTAAGGCCGATGCTTCGTTCTCGCGCCATTTGCTGGGAATTGGCATCGGAGCGGTGCTGGCGGTGCTCGTCTGGCGAACCGACCTGCGCGGTATTTCCAATTTCTCGACGGCGTTGCTCGTCATCGACCTGATCGTGATCCTCTCGCCCAAGATTCCGGGTCTGTCCTATACGGGCGGTCTGGGCATGACGGGCTGGATCAAGATTCCCGGTATCGGCTTGACGTTCCAGCCGGTTGAGCTTGCCAAGCTCATCACCATCTTCTTTATTGCTACGCTTGGCTCGCAGTATAACGGTCGCATCGATACCGTTCGCGACTACGTCAAGCTCTGCGGCATGCTGTCCATTCCGTTTTTGGCCGTCGTTGCCATGGGTGACCTGGGCTCGGGCCTGGTCGTGCTGGTTTCGGGCGCCATCGTCATCTGCATGAGCGGTGCACGCCGCGAATGGGTGCTGTCGACCCTGGCCCTGCTCGTGGGCCTGGTGGCCCTCGTCCTGGCGCTTGATTCGGTCTTTGATTCGTTGCTCGGCCACGATGTGCTCATCAAGCAGTATCAGATGAACCGTCTGACGGTCTTTATCGACCCCGATAATGCCGATTCGGACGATGCCTACAACCTGCAGCAGTCGCTTATCGCCGTTGGCTCGGGCGGCTTCTTTGGTAAGGGTTTGGGCCATGCGACGCAGTCGGCCGGCGGCTTTCTGCCTGAGTTCCACACCGACTTCGTCTTCGCCTTTCTGTCCGAGACCTTTGGCTTTTGCGGTTCCTTTTTGCTCCTGTGCCTCTACGTGCTGCTGATCTTTTCGACGATTCGCGTCGCCTTTAAGTGCGAGTCGCTGTTTTTGCGTCTTTCGTGTGTGGGCATCGTTGGCATGTGGGCGTTCCAGACCTTCGAGAACATCGGCATGTGCATCGGCATGATGCCGATTACCGGTATTCCGCTACCGTTTATTAGCTTCGGTTCGTCTTCGATGATGATCCAGCTGCTGACGGTGGGTATCGTACAATCCATATGGCGGCATCGTTCGGGCGCCGCGTAACCGCTGGAGGGGTTTGCTATGAAAATTCCCGTAGATAAGCTGACCCGCGCTTTTAAGATGGGCGCGTCCGTTAAGAAGGATTCCGATACGCCGGTGCGCGTCTCGGTCTATCTGGATTCATCCGCCTCGCGTTTTCTGGCCGAGACGGTGCGCGACGCCTTTGTGCCGCAGACGACCTCGGGCATTGTGCGCGTCGAGCGTCTGGGGGAGGAGCGAATTGCTCCAAAGACCGATACCGATGTGGTACTGGTGCTCTCGTGTGGTTCCGACCGCTTGGAGAGTGCCGTGCAGGAGCTCGTGATCGCCGGCGCACCCGTGTGCGTGCTTGCCGAGTCTGCTGTGGAGGTGCCGTTTATCGAGGAGTCCACGCCCATGCTCGGCGTGGTAGCGGCAACCGATAAGACGTATCTGCTCGAGACGCTTGCCCGCTGGATTCTCGATCGCACCGACAAGGAAACGGCTTTTGCGGCGAACTTTGCCTTCATGCGCATCGCGGCGGCCAATCGTATCATCACCTCGTGCGCGCTCACCAATATGGCGACCGGTGCGCTGGCGTTTTTGCCGGGCGCCGATTATCCCGTTATGGCGCTGGCGCAGGTGGGCATGCTCTTTGAGCTCGCTGCCGTCTTTGGACGCGGCATTAAGCCTGAGCGCGGCTACGAGGTCGCGGGCGTGCTTGCCGGCGGTCTTGTGATCCGCGCGGTCACCCGCGCACTCGTCAAGCAGACGCCGCATATTGGGTTTGCCGTCAAGGCGCTCACTGCCGCCGCGGGCACCTATGGCATGGGCCGTGCGCTCGTTTCGCTCTACGAGCGCGATGTCGACTACAGCCGTGCCAACGAGGTGGTCACTGCCACGTTCTCCCGCGTTCGCGATCTGGTGACCACGGTCGCGGGCGCTACCCGTCCTATGGCGTCCTACCAGGACGCATCAGATCTCGCTGCTTAGGGGTTTTCCGTTGCGCGTTGCATACCAAGACTGTTTTCATTTAATTGAGCCGCTGCTCGCCAAGGTCGAGAAACCGAGCCGCTATATCGATCACGAGTGGGGCACGCTTTCCAAGGCCGATGCCGACTACCGTTGCTGCCTGATCTACCCGGATGTGTACGAGGTCGGTCTGCCCAACCAGGGCATCGCCATCCTCTACAACATCCTTAACCAGGCCGAGGGCATCTCCTGCGAGCGCGGCTATGTGCCGTGGCCCGATATGGGTGACGCCATGCGCGAGGCAGGCATTCCGCTGCTGTCGCTCGAGGGTGCAGCGCCGGTTGCTTCGTTTGATATCGTCGGCCTGCATGTGCCGCACGAGATGGCGGTGACGAACTTCCTCGAGGCACTCGACCTCGCTGGTATTCCGCTGTTAGCGGCTGGCCGCACCGAGGACGACCCCATTATCATCGCCGGCGGCCCCTCGGTGTACAACCCCGAGCCGTACGCGGCCTTCTTCGATGTCATCCTCATCGGTGAGGGCGAGGAATCGCTGCTCGAGACCTGCCAGCTGCATCGCCGCCTGCGTGACGAAGGGGTCCCGCGCGCGCAGATTGTCGAGCAGCTTGCATCCATTGCCGGCAACTACGTGCCGTCGCTCTATGAGGTTCGTCACGACGAGCCCTGCTCGCCGCATGGCTACACCGTGCCGCGTGAGGGCAAGGATGCGCCGACCGTGGTCTACAAGCGCGTCGTCGAGGATTTCGGCGCCACGAATCCGCTGTCGCAGTCGTGCGTGCCCTATGCGCAGCTGGTTCACGACCGCCTGTCTATCGAGATCCTGCGCGGCTGCGCCCGCGGCTGTCGTTTTTGTCAGGCCGGCATGACGTATCGCCCGGTGCGCGAGCGCTCGGCCGACCAGATCGTCTCGTCGGTGATTCAGGGTCTGGAAAAGACCGGCTATGACGAGGTGTCGCTGACCTCGCTCTCCACGACCGACCACTCCTGCATTCGCGACGTGCTCGGCAGGCTCAACCGTCGCCTGGAGGATACGGGTATTCGCGTGTCTATTCCGTCGCAGCGCCTGGATTCGTTTGGCGTGGATATGGCCGAGTCGGTCGCCGGCGAAAAGAAGGGCGGCCTGACGTTCGCGCCCGAGGCCGGCAGCCAGCGCATGCGCGACATCATTAACAAGAACGTGACCGAGGAGGACCTGGACCGTGCGGCCAAGGCGGCCTTCGAGGCCGGCTGGAACCGCATGAAGCTCTACTTTATGATGGGCCTTCCCGGCGAGCGCGACGAGGACATCGTGGCCATTGCCAATCTGGCCGATCACGTGCTGGAGCTCGGTCGTTCCGTGGTGCCCAAGGCTCGTCGCGGCTCGATTTCGGTGTCGATCTCGGTTTCGGTCTTTATCCCCAAGGCTGCCACGCCGTTCCAGTGGTGCCCGCAGCTCGACTACGACGACGTCAAGCGTCGCCAGAAGCTGCTTATCACGAGCGTTCGCAACCGTGCCGTCCGCGTGCATTACCACGATGCCGAGACCTCGCTCATCGAGGCCGCACTGTCCCGCGCCGGTCGTGACATGACGCCCGTCATCATCGATGCTTGGCGCGCGGGCTCTCGCTTTGACGCCTGGGTAGAGCATTTCTCGCTCGATAACTGGAAGGAGGCTGCTGCCAAAAACGGCATCGACCTCAATGAGCTCGTGCACCTGCCCTACGAGTTGGACTGGCGCCTGCCGTGGGAGCACGTGAGCCCCGGCTGCACGCGCGGCTTCCTCGAGCGCGAGTACCGTCGCTCGCTCGAGGGCGTCACGACTCCCGACTGCACCCGCACGTCGTGCACCGGCTGCGGGATCTGCCCCACGCTCCACGCCAAGAATGTATTGATGGGTGATCGCGCATGAGTGAGCGCCTGACCGACAACCCCACGCTCTTTAGACTTCGTGTTCGCTATGGCAAGCGCGATCGCCTTAAGTACCTGGGCCATCTCGAAGTAATCCATACCATTGAGCGCATCGTGCGCCGTGCGGGGCTTCCCTATGCCGTCACGCAGGGCTTCTCTCCGCACATGCGCGTGGGCTTCTCTTCGGCGCTACCGGTGGGTACGTCGTCGACCTGTGAGTGGTATGACCTGTTTATGACCGAGTTCGTGGCGCTCGACGAGGCGTTTGGGCGCCTGGCTGCGGCGTCTCCGGCCGATCTGGCGCCCATCGAGGCGGCGTACATCGACGTGCGCACGCCGGCGTTGACGGCGCAGCTCACGCGCCTGTCGTATCGCATCGACCTGCACTTGGATCCCGAGGCGCCCGTAAGCGCCGACGAGGTGCGTCGTGCGCTCGACACGCTGCGCGCGGACCATGGCATCGACTACGCGCGCGGAAAAAAGAGCAAGCGCTTGGATTTGGATCACACGCTCGTGGGCTATGAGCTCACGGCGGGGGAGCGCCCGGACCATTTGGTGCTCATGCTCGACACCCATGCCGACAACGAGGGCTCCATGCGTCCGGAAATTTTGCTTTCTGCTGCTGATGTTTTGTTGCAGGGCTTGACCCCGGGCGTGGATGCACCTATTGTTTCCAACGGTATGCAAGACCTCGTGACCATCTGCTCCTACGATGTCGAGCGTCAGAATCAAGCATGCGAGGACGACGAGGGCCGACTCGTCAGCCCCATACCTGTGCGAACTTGTGGATTTGCTCCACATACTCGTTGACGGGGGTATTTTCGCCTGCTACTATATTCGGCTGTTGCACTAACTGATGCATGAAGGGCAAGTAAACATGTACGCAATCGTTAACACGGGCGGCAAGCAGTACAAGGTCGCCACCGACGATGTCATCACCGTCGAGAAGATCGAGGGCAATGAGGGCGACAAGGTCACCCTGCCGGTTATCTTCCTCAACGATGGTAAGAAGATCGTCACCGATCCCGACAAGCTGGCCAAGGCCAAGGTTACCGCTCAGATCGTTGAGCAGTTCAAGGGCGAGAAGCAGCTGGTCTTCAAGTTCCACAAGCGCAAGCGCTATCGTCGTCTGAAGGGTCACCGTCAGCAGCTCACCAAGCTGAAGATCGTGAAGGTCCAGGCTACGTCCCGCGCCAAGAAGGCTGTCAAGGCAGAGGCCGAGGCTGTTGCCGAGGCTCCCGTCGCCGAGTAGATTACACTCGTAACGAAAGAGTAGGTATACACAATGGCACACAAAAAAGGACTCGGTTCCTCCCGTAATGGCCGTGACTCCCGCGGTCAGCGCCTTGGCACGAAGCGCTATGCCGGCCAGACGGTAACCACGGGCACGATTCTCGTCCGTCAGCACGGCACGCACATCCACCCGGGTGAGAACGTTGGCCGTGGTAAGGACGAC
Source organism: uncultured Collinsella sp. (assembly GCA_902478875.1). GTDB lineage: Bacteria > Actinomycetota > Coriobacteriia > Coriobacteriales > Coriobacteriaceae > Collinsella. The sequence goes on along the minus strand of CABSMZ010000011.1, from coordinate 17,051 downwards.
ACGCTGTTCGCGCTGGTCGACGGTACCGTTGAGTTCCACAAGGGTATCAAGCACAGGGTCAGCGTACGCCCGCTCGCGAACGCGTAATTCACCCTTCATAGAGCACATATGTGGGAGGCACTTGAGTTTTAGGATTCAAGGGTCTCCCTCTTTTTTATAGGAGGCGATTCTGTTGTCACAGTTCACCGATATCAGCCGCATTAACGTGTGCGGCGGCGACGGCGGAGCCGGATGCATGTCGTTTAGGCGCGAGGCATTTGTCCCCAAGGGCGGCCCCGATGGCGGCGACGGCGGTCGTGGCGGCAATGTCGTCATCCAGGCCGATGCTCAGCTGTCTTCGCTGATCGATTACCGCTTTAAGCATCACTTTCGCGCCGAGCGCGGCACGCACGGGCAGGGTGCCCGTCGTAACGGCAAGAGCGGCGAGGACCTGATTCTCAAGGTCCCTATGGGTACCGTGGTGCGCGAGCTCGATCCCGAGACGCAGACCCCGATGTTTGAGATTGCCGACCTGGTGCACGACGGCGAGCGCGTCGTCGTGGCGCCCGGCGGTGCCGGCGGTCTGGGCAACACGCACTTTGTGACGTCGGTGCGTCGCGCGCCCGCGTTCGCTCAGCTGGGCGAACCGGCCGAGGAGCACTGGATCGAGCTCGAGATGAAGCTTATGGCCGATGCCGCGCTCGTGGGCTTTCCCTCCGTGGGTAAGTCATCGCTCATCGCGCGCATGAGTGCCGCCCGTCCCAAGATTGCCGACTACCCGTTTACCACGCTCGTGCCGAACCTCGGCATGGTGCGTGCCGGTGAATATTCTTACGTCGTTGCCGACGTCCCCGGTCTTATCGAAGGCGCGAGCGAGGGTAAGGGCCTGGGTCACCAGTTCCTGCGCCACATTGAGCGTACGGCCCTGATCATGCACGTCGTCGACATGACGGGTGGTTTTGAGGATCGCGATCCGGTTGAGGACTATCGCATCATCAACCGCGAGCTCGAGCAGTATGGCGCTGAGCTTTCTGAGCGTCCGCAGATCGTCGTTGCCAACAAGTGCGACGCGCCGGGCACGGCCGACAAGATTGCCGACCTCAAGCGTGCAGCGCTCGACGACGGCCATATGTTCTTTGCCGTGTCCGCCGTGACGGGTGCCGGTCTCAACACGCTGATGCTTGCCGTGGGCGAGCAGGTGGCTAAGCTGCGCGCCGAGTTGGCTGTCTCGGATGAGCCGGTCGTTCTGCGCGACGATGAGTGGGAGCGCCGTCGCCTGCAGCGTGAGAAGCGTTTCCGCATTGTCCAGGAAGAGCCCGGTGCCTTCCGCGTGGTCGGTCGTGCCATCGAGCGCATGGTCATCCAGACCGACTGGGAAAATGAGGAAGCCGTCATTTACCTGCAGCATAAGTTTGCGCGTATGGGTGTTGACGACGCGCTCGAGAAGGCCGGTTGCCGTGCGGGCGACGAGGTCCGCATTTGCCAGCGCGCCTTTGACTTTGAGGGCGCCGAAGACTTCTCGGAGTACGAGGAGCTCGAGGATGCTGGCGAGGACGTTGCCGTTGAGGCCATTGACGTGACCGATGCTTCGGATGAGGGCGTCGAGATTGTCGATGCGGTGGATGCCGCGGACGATGCCGAGACCTCGGAGGGCGAGTAGGCCATGTCGCTGCGCGGTGGAATCGGTCTGCCCGAGCTTCCTCTTGAGGACGGGCAGGAGTTTAGGCTCGGCATTATGGGTGGCACCTTTGATCCCATCCATTACGGGCACCTGGTGACCGCCGAGCAGGCGCGCGAGTCGCTCGACTTGGACGCTGTGCTCTTTATGCCGGCGGGCTCTCCTGCCTTTAAGCTTGACAAGCCGGTGACGCCTGCCGAGGACCGTTATGCCATGACGGTCCTCGCCACCGCCGCGAACCCGGCCTTTTTGGCGAGCCGGTTCGAGATCGACCGTCCGGGCGTAACCTATACGGCCGATACGCTTCATGCCCTTCGCGACTTTTACCCGCCGCAGGTAAAGCTCTACTTTATTACGGGCGCCGACGCGATTATCGATATTGTGACCTGGCATGATGCCGAACGAATCGCTGAGCTTGCTACCTTTATTGCGGCGACACGACCGGGCTTTGATATCGATACGGCGCGTGCCCGAATCAAAGAGTCGGGGCTGCCGTTCGACGTGCGCTATATTCAGATTCCGGCGCTGGCGATCAGCTCGACGAACATTCGTAAGCGAGTTGCCCGCGGTATGAGCGTGCGCTATCTTACGAGCGAGTCCGTGCTCGGCTACATTCGCAAACGCAGGCTATATGCCGATTTGGGCCAAGAAGATTTTGAGTGATGGGGGTCTACGTTGTCGGTAGAGGATCAGTTTGAGGGCGATGAACGCGCGCTGCTCAAGCGCATTCAAGAGCTGCTCGATGTTCGCATGAAGGATAAGCGCAAGCGCTATGTGCATTCGCTGGGTGTTGCCGAGACCGCACTTCATCTGGCCGAGGTCTACGGCGTTGACCGCTTTGATGCCGCTGCTGCCGGTCTGATCCATGACTGGGACAAAGTGCTCTCCGACGACGAGCTGGTTACGCGCGCTCTGCATTACGGCATTAAGATTGCCGGCTCTCCGTCTGCCGCGACGCCGCTTTTGCATGGCCCGGTTGCCGCCTATGAGCTTCCGCAGCTTTTTCCCGAGCTGTCGCCGGCGGTCTTTCAGGCTGTCGACCGTCACACCGTGGGCGCTTGCGACATGACGCCGCTCGATATGGTGGTCTTTGTGGCCGATGCTATCGAACCCAACCGCCACGGCGATTATGCCCATGCGCTGCGCAAGATGGTGGGGAAGTCCTCGCTCGACGAGTTGTTCTTCTCCTGTTTTGCGCAGGGTCTGGTCTATGTGATCCAGTCCGGGCGTTATCTTTATCCCACGGCTATTATGATTTACAACCATTACGCCCAGCTGCGCTAGCTTGGGCTGTCTAGAAAGAGGTATTCCATGGCCGATGAGACCATGACCGACGATCAGATTCTTGAAGGTGTGGAGCACAAGAGTTTTGTTGCCACGTCCGACCGCACCGCTGCCTCGCTGTCCGCGAGCGGTGTTGCCGCCGAGGATGTCGCCCGCGCCGCCGCGCAGGCCGCCTACGACAAGAAGGGCGAGGGCGTTCAGGTGCTCGACCTGACCGAGCTTTCCGACGTATGCGACTACTTTGTGCTTGCCACCGGTACCAACAACCGCCAGGTCGATTCTATCGTCGACGAGATCGAGGAGAAGGTCGCCGAGGCTTGCGGCGAGCATCCGTTCTCCATCGAGGGCCGCGAGCAGAAGACCTGGATGCTCATGGACTACGGTTCGGTTGTCGTCCACGTCTTCACTCCTGAAGCCCGCGACTTCTACCGCCTAGAAAAGCTCTGGGGCGACGCCCCCCAGCTCCCCCTCAACCTCCTCTAGTAGCTCATTTGAGACGGGGTTAGCTACCCTCACGCATATCGCCGGGCAGGTGCGGTTTTCCGCACCTGCCCGGCTTTCTTTTTGCCCAAAGGCGGTTAATCGTTGAAGCGGGATTGGCGGCCGAAGGAAAGGGCGGTGTCGCCGAATTTGTCTCGGACGGCGTCGATGGCGACGGAGAGGTCGCGGCGGTCGCTGGATTGGGCTCCGCGGTCATCGATCTCGCAGAACAGGTCAGTCTGGATGCCGCCTTGGTGGTCGAAGTCGCTCATGCCGATGCCCGCTAAGCGAACATGCATGCCATCCTGCCAGATGTTGTCGAGCAGTTCGAGTGCAACCGCCACGAAGATGTTCTCATCGTCGGTCGGATGAGGCAGCCGGCGCTGTGCCGTACGCCCGCTGCCATACGAATACTTAAGCTTGAGCGTTACCGTGGCACCCGTCAGCCCCTGACGGCGCAGGCGGCGTCCCACTGACTCTCCCAACAGCGCAATCGCCGCCTCAATATCCCCACGCTCAGTTAAATCTTTAGCAAAGGTGCGTTCATTGCTGACCGACTTGACCTCGCGCTCTTCATCGAGGCTCGTGACTTCGGAGATTTCGAGTCCCAGCGCACGCTGGCGCATGCGTTCGCCGTTGACGCCAAAAATAGAGGCCAAGGTGGATTCCGGTGCACGTGATAGCTCGCCGAGGGTGTAGATGCGCATGCGGCGCAGTCGCTCCTCGGCCGAGCGCCCGATGCCGCTCATGGCAGATACCGGCAGCGCGGCCAAAAAGCGCTGCTCGGTTCCGGGGCGCACAATCGTCAATCCAAACGGCTTGTCACGCTCGCTTGCGATCTTTGCGACCGTCTTGTTGCAGCCCACGCCAATGGAACAGGTCACTCCCAGCCCTGCCACGCGGTCGCTTATTCGTCGCGCAACCAGCAGCGGGTCTTCGGGCGCAAAGCGACCCGGTGTGATATCGATAAAGGCTTCGTCGATGGATACGCGCTCCACGCGCGGCGTCTCCTCGGCAAGAATCGCCATGACCTGCGCGCTGACCTCACGATAGCGATCAAAATGCCCATGCGTCCAAATGGCTTGCGGGCACAAGCGCCGCGCCTCGGCCGAGGCCATGGCGGAGTGCACGCCAAAGCGACGTGCCTCATACGAACACGTGGACACGACGCCGCGCGAATCGGCGTCTCCGCCCACGATGAGCGGCTTTCCGCGCCATTCGGGATGATCGAGCATTTCCACGCTCGCAAAAAACGCATCGAGGTCCATCAGGCCCACCGCCGGACCCGTCCAGGGAGGCGGCGTGACGCCCATGGCATCCTCATAACCGTATGTATGTTCGCGTCTTTCCATGTCATGAGTATACCGCGCAGCTCATGTGGGGTGCGTGTATGTGCTTGCAAATCCCGAATTCTTGTCTAAGATATGGATTTGCCCTCGACTACACCGAAGAAGTTGGTCTCACGGACTTCACCTGCCCGCGTCGATGGCGTATTATGTTCAACTGTTTGTTTGTAGTTGCAGCCTAAAGCTGCTTGGTTGGAGGAGTTTCCTTTGGCAGTCAAGATTCGCCTTGCTCGTCACGGCGCTAAGAAGTGTCCGTACTACCGTGTCGTCGTCGCCGATTCCCGCGCCCCGCGTGACGGTCGTATCATCGAGGAGGTTGGCCGCTACAACCCGATGACCACCCCCAAGACCATCAACCTCGATCTCGAGAAGATCGCTGACTGGCAGTCCAAGGGCGCTCAGCTCACCGACGCTGTCGCCGCTCTGGTCAAGGCCGCCAACGAGGGCGAGAAGACCGAGACCGTCGTCAAGAAGTCCAAGAAGCAGCTCGCCAAAGAGGCCGAGGCCGCTAAGGCTGCCGCTGAGGCCGCTGAGGGCGCCGAGGAGTAAATCGTGCCTGAGGTTGACGCTGCACAGCTCGAGGGTGAGGCAATGCTCTCAGATCGCATCGCCGATCTCGTCGAATATCTCGTTGTTCAGATCGTCGACGACCCGGATTCCGTGAGCCTTGAGGTCATCGATGGTGACGACGCCTCTACAATTGAGGTTTCGGTCGCCGAGGATGACGTCGCTAAGGTCATCGGCCGTCGTGGCCGTACCATCAAGGCCATTCGCACGCTCGCCCGTGCACTGGCCGCTCGCCTCGACACTGCTGTCGAGGTAGAGGTTCTGGGCTAGGACCTTGAGGTCCCAGTACAAAAACATCGCCCGTGTGGTCAAGCCGCACGGAAGGAAGGGGGAGGTCCTCGCGCAGCCGCTGCGGGGGCTTCCTTCTGTATTAGAGCCGGGTATGCGGGTCGCTCTGACGCCGCCGGCGCTCAAGCGCGACCGCTTTTGCACGGTCGTGTCCGTCACCGATACGGGCGATGGCGATCTGGTCTCGTTTGAGGGCATTGACGACTTGACAGCCGCCGAGGGCATCACGGGATGCTACGTGCTGGCAAATCGTGACGATTTTGAGCTCGATTCGCTCGACGCTGCCTATACCGACCTGATGGGTCGCGAGGTGGTCGACGAGCGCTTCGGCTCGCTCGGCACGATCGTCGAGATCATGTCGACGCCCGCTAACGATGTTTGGGTTGTCGAGGGTGATCGGTACGGCGAGGTACTGATTCCCGTGATCGAGCAAGTCGTGCTCGATCTTCCCGATGCAGGAACAATTTCCGTCCACGTGATGGACGGCCTGATCGATATGGACAAGTAGGGAGGACAACATGCTGATTGAGACCCTTTCGGTCTTTCCCGAGATGTTTGAGCCCGTCATGTCCACGTCGATTTTGGGCCGCGCCCGCAAGGCCGGCCTTTTTGATTTTAAGGCGTATAACCTGCGCGACTGGACGCACGACCGCCATCGTACCGTCGATGACGAGCCGTACGGCGGCGGGCAGGGCATGCTCATGAAGGTCGAGCCTATCGCAGAGGCCATCGAGGCCATTAGCGCAGAGGGTCCCAAGCCCACCGTGGTGTTCTTTACCCCCTGTGGCGAGCCTTTTACGCAGCATGTGGCCGAGCGTCTGCTCAAAAGTGAGCGCCTGCTGTTTGTGTGCAGCCGTTACGAGGGCGTCGACGAGCGTGCATATGTGTATGCCGATGAGCGTCTGTCGATCGGCGACTACGTGCTCACGGGCGGCGAGCTTCCCGCTATGGTCGTTGCCGATGCCGTCGTACGCCTCATCCCCGGCGCCTTGGGCGACGAGATGAGCAACGTGGACGAGTCGTTCTCGACCGCCGAGGACGGAGGCCTGCTCGAGTACGCGCAGTACACTCGTCCTGCCGAGTTTAACGGCGAGGGCGTGCCTCCTGTGCTCGTGAGTGGCGATCACGCCAAAGTTGACGCTTGGCGTCGTAAGAACGCCATCGAGCGCACCTGTCGTTGGCGTCCCGATCTGATTGAGACAGCGCGGCTCACGCCCGAGGAGCGTGCTTACGCGCAGGAGATTCTGGACGCTTCGTATTCGCAGAGCGAGGAGTGAGAATGGTTCCATCGCAGCATTCCGCGTTGAGGGGCGCTTTTGAGTGGATCGCGGTCATCGCGATCGCACTGGTCGCCACCTTCTTGATTCGCTCGTTTGTGGTCGAGCCCTTTGTGGTGCCCACCGGCTCCATGGAGTCCACGATCGAGATTGGCGACCAGATCCTGGCACAAAAGGTGAGCCTCGAGCTCGGTCAGCCCGTCAAGCAGGGCGATATCGTGGTGTTTCACAACCCCGATGGCACCTCCGAGCATGATGTTCTTGTCAAGCGTGTTATTGCCACGGCCGGCCAGACGGTCGACCTGCAGGATGGCAAGGTGGTCGTTGACGGCCAAGCGCTCGACGAGGACTATACGACGGGCATGAGCTGGCCACTTTCGGTCCAAGCGCCCGGTGCTCAGGTAAGCTATCCCTACACCGTTCCCGACGGGTGCGTGTGGGTGATGGGCGACAACCGCGAAAACTCTGCCGACTCACGCTACTTTGGTCCCGTCGATCGCTCTGATTTGATCGCTGTGGCGCTTGTGCGCTACTGGCCGCTCAACCGCATCGGCGCTATCGACTAAAAACCGCTATAGTACAGTACCTAACCGTGTAATCGTTTCGACGAGGGGATATTAGAGGCATGAACGCTTCATCGCTTTCCTTCCAAGACATCATCCTGCGCCTCCAGCAGTACTGGGGCGAGCAGGGCTGCGTCATTATGCAGCCCTATGACTCCGAGGTCGGTGCCGGTACCTTCCATACCGCGACCACGCTGCGCTCGCTCGGTCCCGCCGAGTGGCGCACCTGCTATGCGCAGCCCTGCCGCCGTCCCGCCGACGGCCGCTACGGCGAGAACCCCAACCGCATGCAGCACTACTATCAGTTCCAGGTGCTCATCAAGCCCTCGCCGGTTAACGCCCAGGAGCTCTACCTGGGGTCTCTTGCCGCTATCGGTCTGGATCCCAACGACCATGACGTCCGCTTTGTCGAGGATGACTGGGAGAGCCCGACCCTTGGCGCCTGGGGCCTTGGCTGGGAGGTCTGGCTCAATGGCATGGAGGTCACGCAGTTTACGTACTTCCAGCAGGTGGGCGGCATCGAGGTCGACCCCGTGCCCGTCGAGATCACCTATGGCCTGGAGCGTATCGCCATGTACGCCCAGGGCGTCAACTCGGTCTACGACCTGGTGTGGAGCTACCTGCCCGACGGCACGCCCATGACCTATGGCGACGTGTTCCTCGAGAACGAGCGAGAGTTCAGTGCCTACAACTTTGAGGTCGCCAACGTCGAGATGATGCGTCAGAAGTTTGACGACTACGAGGCCGAGTGCCATTCCTGTCTGGAGCGCAAGCTGCCGCTGCCGGCATATGACTGCGTCATGAAGTGCAGCCACGCTTTCAACCTGCTCGATGCCCGCGGCGCTCTGTCCGCAGTCGAGCGTGCCAACTACATCCTGCGCGTCCGCGCCGTCGCCAAGGCGTGCTGCGAGGCCTACATGGCCGAGGTCGCCGGAGTCAACGAGAATGCCGACCAGGAAGGCGAGGTGGCGTAAGCCATGGCAGACGCTAAGGATTTCCTGTTTGAGATCGGTACGGAGGAAATGCCCTCTGCACCGCTGAACAATGCCGTCAAGCAGCTTGGCACCATGATCGCCAAGGGTCTCGACGAGGCCGGTTTGGCCCACGGCGAGGTCCGCGTGATCTCGAGCCCGCGTCGCCTGGCTGCACTCGTGGCTAACGTCGCCACCGCGACCGATGAGGTTCACGAGGTCAAGCGTGGCCCCGCGGCCAACATTGCCTTCGACGCTGACGGTAACGCCACCAAGGCCGCCCAGGGCTTCGCCCGCAAGTGCGGTGTGGCTGCCGAGGACCTGGTCCGTCGCGAGGACACTGACGGTCGCGAGTATGTGTTCGCCGAGAAGAACATTCCCTCCGCACCGGCTACCCCGATCCTGACGGCCCTGTGCGAGAAGACCATCGCCGGCCTGCAGTGGCCCAACTACCGCTCCCAGCGCTGGGGTCACGAGCATGCTACGTTCGTGCGTCCGGTCCGTTGGATCTGCTGCCTTTTGGGCGAGGATATTGTGCCCGTGTCGTTTGCCGACGTGACGAGTGGCAACACCACGCGTGGTCATCGCGTACTTGGCCCTGGTGACCATGTGGTTGCCAGCCCCGCCGTCTACGAGCAGGTGCTCGAGGACGCCGGCGTGCTTTCTGCCGAGCGCCGTCGTGAGGCCATCCTTGCCGGTATCGCCGAGGTCGAGGCCGCTCGCCCCGGCTGTCATGTCGACACGCCCAAGAAGGTCTTCGAGGAGGTCATCAACCTCTGCGAGTGGCCGACGGTGCTCGTCGGTACCTTCGATGAGGAGTTCCTCAAGGTCCCGCACGAGATTATCTGCGAGTCCATGCTCACCAACCAGCGCTACTTCCCGATCTATGACGGCGAAGGCAAGCTCACGCGTGAGTTCGTGGTCGTCTCCAACAGCAAGCCCGAGAACGCCGAGCGCGTGATCGACGGCAACGAGCGCGTCGTGCGCGCCCGTCTGGACGACGCCAAGTTCTTCTACGAGGAGGACCTGAAGATTTCCCTCGACGAGTTCCGTGAGCGTCTGGCCAAGGTTGCCTTCCAGGAGAAGCTCGGTAGCGTGCTCGCCAAGTCCGAGCGCATCGAGCAGCTCGCGCTCGCTATTGCCCGCGAGGCTCATCTGGGCGCTCATCTTGCCGCTGACGCTGCTCGCGCCGCGCACCTGTGCAAGGCTGACCTGGTATCCAACGCCGTCGTCGAGTTCACGAGCCAGCAGGGCGTGATGGGCGGTTACTACGCCTGCGCGATGGGGGAGAACGACGAGGTCGCCCACGCCATCCGCGATCACTATCGTCCCCGCTTTGCCGGTGACGAGTTGCCCGAGGGCACCGCTGGCTGCATCGTGGCCTGCGCCGACAAGCTCGATACCATCGCCGGTATTTTTGCCATCGGCGAGCCCCCGACCGGCTCCTCCGACCCCTACGCGCTGCGTCGCGCCGCCATCGGCATCATCAACATCCTGCGCGACCGTCTGCCGATCGATCCCACGTCGCTTATCGACTTTGCCCTTGAGCTCTATAGCGAGCAGGGTATCGAGTTCGACGCCGCCGAGGTCGCTCAGCAGGTTCGCGACTTCTTCCACGGTCGTCTGGTGAGCATGGCCCGCGACGAAAAGATCCCGGCCGATACCGTTGCCGCCGTCTCCGCGGTGCACATCATCGCCCCGTCCGTCTTCTTCGCCCGCTGCGCCGCCCTCGACGAGGCCCGCAAGAACGACGCTGAGACGTTCGATAACCTGGCGACCGCCTATGCCCGCGCCGCGCACATCTCCAAGCCCGAGCTGGGCGCGGAGTACGACCGCGCCCTGATGGGCGAGGTCGAGCTCGCGCTTGCCGATGCCTCCGAGGCTGCTCAGACCGCTGTCGACGCCGCCCTTGCTGCCGAGGATTACCCGGCCGCATTTGCCGCCCTTGCCGCCCTGCGCGCCCCCATCGACCGCTTCTTCGACGAGGTCATGGTCATGGACAAGGACGAGCAGCTTCGCGATAATCGCCTTAAGCTGCTCAACCGCTTCGAGGCCGTTTTCTCCGGCATCGCAAACATCGGTGAGCTTGCTCGCAAAAAGTAAGCCAGCCTGCGCATAAGCGCAAAAGGAGCCCCGCATGGATTGCCCGGTCACCGCTCGTCCCACCGTTATCGTTATCTCCGACTCGCTCGGTGATACCGCTTGTGAGGTGGTGCTTGCGGCGTCCGGGCAATTTGATGAAGGGGCTTTTCGTCTCTTGCGCCTGCCCAAGGTGAACTCGGTGGAGCAGGTCAAGTCGTTTGTGGGTCCGCGCGTCGATGCCGATCATCGCGATATTGCCGTGTTCCACACCATTGTCGATCCGGCGCTTCGCGCCCGTGTGCTCGATTACCTGGGCATGCTGCATATCCGTTCGGTCGACCTGATCGGTCCGACGCTCGCCGTGCTATCGTCGCTCATCGGTGTGCCGCCCAAAGGCGTCGCGGGCGTGATTCACAGGACCGATGACCGCTATTTCCATCGTATCGAGGCCATGGAATATTTCGTTGAGCACGATGATGGACGCGGCTGCGACGACCTTTCGGGAGCCGATATCGTGCTGCTGGGCGTATCCCGCACGTCCAAGACGCCGCTGTCGATGTATTTGGCCTATCAGGGTTACAAGGTCGCCAATGTTCCTTTGGCCCATGGCATGGAGCCGCCCAAGTCGATTTACGAGGTTGACCCGATGCGCCTGTTCGGCCTAATTTCGACCGTCGATGTGATTTCCGAAATTCGCGATAGCCGCTTGGGCGATGACTACGCTCGTGCCGTTGCCGGCTCCTATGCCGAGCCCGAGAGTGTGCACAGCGAGCTTGAGGAAGCTCGTGCCCTCATGAAGCGGCTAGGCTGCTTTGTGGTGCGTACCGACGGCAAGGCTATCGAGGAGAGCGCTGCCGAGATCATCAGCCACTTGGAGGAAATCCAAGAAGCCCGCGCCCGCCGCGCCGCCCGCCGCACCTAATAGTAGTAGCATTTTGATAAAGCGATTTAGCAAAAATATCGCACTTGACCTGCTTTTTTATTGCAGTGGTATCTTCATAAGGTAACCACCTTTACCTACCGTTTACCGCCAGTTTTAGCACGTTTACCAAACCGCGCACCCTCTGCTCAAGCCTGCCCAAAACCCGCCGTATAGTTCCCTCACGGCTCGCATCCGGCGGGTCGATTCGTTACCACGGTCGTGCGCGAGAGCGCATGGAAGGGGAAGTATCGTGAGCGATTGCAAGAGGGTTTACCGTTTTGGAACCGACGCCCAGGGCACCTGTGTCACTGAGGGCGATAAGTCCATGAACTTCGTGCTTGGCGGCAAGGGCGCAAACCTTGCCGAGATGAGCCGCATCGGTCTGCCGGTTCCCGGTGGCTTTACCATTACCTGCCAGACCTGTGTCGAGTACTCCGGCGCCGGCAACGTGTGGCCCGAAGGCGCACTCGATGAGATCGTTGCCGCCGAGGCTGACCTCGAGGCCCGCTGCGGCAAGAAGCTCGGCGACGCCTCCGACCCGCTGCTCGTGTCGGTTCGCTCGGGCGCTCCGTTTTCCATGCCCGGCATGATGGATACGGTCCTCAACCTGGGCCTCAACGACGACTCCATTCAGGGTCTCATCGCCCAGACTCAAAATCCGCGTTTTGCCTGGGATAGCTACCGACGCTTTATCCAGATGTTCTCCAACGTCGTTATGGGTGTTGACGCCGACCTGTTCGAGAACGCCCTGACCCAGGCACGCCTGGTCGCCGGCGTCCGCGTCGATTCCGAGCTTTCGGCCGAGGACCTGCAGGAGCTCGTCGAGACCTTCAAGGGCATCTTCTCCGAGAACGTCGAGGCCGTCCTGTATCCCGAGCTCGAGGTCGCCGACGGCAAGCCCGTCTTCCCACACGATCCGGAGCTCCAGCTACGCCTTGCCATCCAGGCCGTCTTTGGCAGCTGGATGAACGAGCGCGCCTGCATCTACCGTAAACAGCACGGCATCTCCGACGAGCTCGGTACTGCCGTCAACGTCCAGGCCATGGCTTTTGGTAACAAGGGCGAGACCTCTGCGACCGGCGTCGCCTTTACGCGCAACCCGGCCGATGGCACTAAGGAGTTCTACGGCGACTTTCTGGTCAACGCCCAGGGCGAGGATGTCGTCGCCGGCATCCGCAACACCGAGCCCATCGCCGACCTCAAGGCCACTCCGGGCCTCGAGTCCGCAGGTGAAGAGCTCGAGCGCGTGTTCCTGACGCTTGAGGATCACTACCGCGATATGTGCGATATCGAGTTCACCATAGAGCAGGGTAAGCTCTGGATGCTCCAGACCCGCGTGGGAAAGCGCACTGCCACCGCTGCCCTGCGCATCGCCATCGAAATGGTCGAGGAGGGCCTGATCACCCGCGAGGAGGCCGTGAGCCGCATCGATCCCGCGCAGCTCGACCAGCTCCTGCACCCGCAGTTCGACGCCTCCAAGAAGTACGAGGCTCTGGCCAGCGGTCTTAACGCCAGCCCCGGGGCCGCCGTGGGCGAGGTCGTGTTCTCGAGCGACGATGCCGTCGCGCGCGCCAGCGAGGGCCACAAGGTTATTCTGGTTCGCTGGGAGACCAACCCCGATGACCTGAAGGGTATGGTTGCCGCCGAGGGCATCCTGACCAGCCACGGTGGCAAGACGAGCCATGCCGCCGTTATCGCTCGCGGTATGGGTACGCCCTGCGTTTGCGGCGTCGAACGCTTCCACATCGACGCCGCCGAGAAGGTCGTGCGCATCGAGGGCAGCGACCGCGTGCTGCGCGAGGGTGATGTCATCTCCATCGACGGTACCCAGGGTATCGTCGTCGACGGCGCTGTTGATCTGGTCTCGGCCGAGCTCACCGGCGATCTGGACACTATCCTGTCCTGGGCCGACGAGATTCGCTTAGACGAGACTGGCGGCCACGCCAACCATGTGCGCGTCAACGCCGACAACCCCGAGGATGCCGCGCTCGCCCTCGAGTTTGGCGCCGAGGCCATCGGCCTGTGCCGCACCGAGCACATGTTCCTGGGCGACCGCAAGAACATCATCCAGAGCTTTATCCTGTCTGACGATGAGGCCGTGAAGCAGCAGGCCCTGGCCGACCTGCTCAAGGTTCAGACCGAGGACTTCCTGGCGATGTTCAAGACCATGTCCGGTCGCGATGTGGTCGTCCGCCTGCTCGATCCGCCGCTTCATGAGTTCCTGGATAATCCTCGCGAGCTCGAGATCGCCATCACCAAGAAGGAAGCCGCTGGCGCCAGCGAGGAAGAGCTTGTCGCCCTGCGCGCCCGCCTGCGCCGTATCGACGGCATGGTCGAGTCGAACCCCATGCTCGGCCTGCGCGGCGTGCGCCTGTCCGTCGTCTTTAGCGATCTGCCGCTCATGCAGGTTCGCGCCGTCGCCACGGCTGCTGCCCGTCTTATCACGGAAGGCGTCGATCCGCGTCCCGAGATCATGGTTCCGCTCGTCTCCATCACGGCGGAGTATGTCCAGACCCGCGAGGTTATCGAGCGCGTAATCGCCGAGGTTTCCGACGAAGAGGGCGTCGAGCTCAATATTCCCGTGGGCACGATGCTCGAGCTGCCGCGTGCCTGCATGGTCGCTGACGAGATCGCCCATCATGCCGACTTCTTCTGCTTCGGCACCAACGACCTCACCCAGACCACCTTCGGCTTCTCCCGCGACGATGCCGAGGCCAAGTTCATCCCGCTGTACATGCACAAGAAGATCTTGAAGGACAACCCCTTCGAGACCATCGACTCGGCGGTGCTGGAGCTCGTGCGCATGGCCGTCGAGAAAGGTCGTGCCACCAACTCCGACATGCACTTTGGCGTGTGCGGCGAGCACGGCGGCGACCCCAAATCCATCAAGGGCCTGTTCAACGTGGCCGACGTGGACTACGTGTCCTGCTCGCCCTACCGCGTGCCCCTCGCACGCCTGGCTGCCGCTCAGGCCAAGCTCGAGGCCAAGCGTTCCGCCTAACGTTTTGGGTTTAGACGCCTAGCGTAGCCCCCTTCATGCCGCCCGTCTCATTCGTGAGACGGGCGGTTATTCATGTGCTGGTTTTGTCTTTTTGTCTGCGTAAAAAAATGTTCTTGCAGCAGAAACCCGCGCGTGTATACTCGAATACGTTTGTTCAACTACGTGCCGGCCAAGGTGGTACGGCACCTCTAGAAGAGTAAGGAATTGCACATGGATTACATCCGCGCAATCGAGCGTCAGCAGATCCGCGAGGACATTCCTCAGGTTCGCGTCGCCGACAACGTCAAGGTTCACTACCGCATTAAGGAAGGCGACCGCGAGCGCATCCAGGTCTTCCAGGGCGACGTCATCCGCATGGCCGGCGCCGGTGCCCGCGAGACCTTCACCGTCCGCAAGATGTCCTTCGGTGTCGGTGTTGAGCGTACCTTCCCGCTTCACAGCCCCAAGATCGCCAAGCTCGAGGTCGTTCGTCATGGTCGCGTCCGTCGCGCCAAGCTGTACTACCTCCGCGACAAGGTGGGCAAGGCTGCTCGCATTCCCGAGAAGCGCTAAGAAGATCGCAGCGTCTGTCCACTCGTTTGGACGCAAGGGTCACCTTCGGGTGGCCCTTCTTTTTATCTGATTTGCATGCAAGGAGGGCCTGGTATGGCCAATATGACGAGCTCGGTTTCGGCATCGCAAGTTGCTGGCGAGCTGGCGAGCGCTACGTTTGAGGAGATTCCCGCCCTCGTGGAGCATTATCGCGAGGATCCGCGCCAGCAGGTGATCAAGGCTTGCGAACGCGCCCTCAAACGCCATGCCAAAGAGCTTGCCGAGCGCGAGCGCGTCAATGACATGTACGAGCTTATGCATGAGCTTGGCGGCGATGGGGTGGTCGTTGGTGTCGACGAGGTAGGTCGCGGATCGGTGGCCGGTCCTTTGACAGTGTGCGCCGTCTGTCTTCCTATGGAGCCGCGCGTCTGGGGTATCAACGATTCCAAAAAGCTCACGCCCGCGCGCCGCGAGTTGCTCTCAGTGAAGATTGCCGAGGTGGCGACGGCGATCGGTTTTTGCCATATCGCGCCTAAGGATATCGATGAGATGGGTATGGCCCGCGCTATCCGTACCGCCGTTGCGGGTGCCGTGGCCGATACGGGGCTTGAACCCGACTGTGTGCTCATGGATGGCAACCCCCTGGGTGCCGTTCCCAACGAGCGCGATGTGGTGAAGGGCGATGCCAAGATCGCCTGCATCGCCGCGGCGTCCATCATGGCCAAGGTCACGCGTGACGAGATGATGGTCGAGTACGACGCCGAGTATCCCGAGTACCATCTGGCCGAGTCGAAGGGCTATGCGAGCCCCGAGCACATCGAGGCCATTCGCAAACATGGACTTTGTCCACTGCACCGCGTGAGCTTTTGCGGAAACTTTCTGCAGACTGAGCGCCTTTTCTAGGCTAATTGTGGAGACAGGGACCTCTGGGGTTTTATAAACCTGCTGGTAGCGGGCCGTATACAGCACCATTGCTGCGTACGGTCCTTTTTTTGACGGCATTTGGTCAGCTTTTGGTTTGCTTCCGGTACTTACCCGCATGAAAGGTGCCCTCATCATCGGGGCAATGCAGCGTGCGGGAAAGGAGACCCCATGAGTGCCGCAAGCAAAAAGAGTAAGACGCAGCAGCTCAAGGAGCGTTGGGAAAACGGCGAGCTCGACTGCGGGGCGATGACGCCCGAGTTTATCAAGGGGCTCAGTCCCCGCGAGCTGGGCATGCTGGGCGAGCTTATCGCAATCGATTACTTTAACGAGCGCGGCTATGCATTGCTGGAACAAGGCTATCGATGCTCAGAGGGCGAGGCCGACCTGGTGCTGCTCGATGAGCTCGACGATGTCGTGGCTATGGCGGAGGTCAAGACCAGGCGCGTCGCACTGGATTGCAACACGCGGGTCTTTCCCGAGGAGGCCGTGGACGCCCAAAAGCAACGCCGCTACCGCCGCATCGCGAGTTGCTATCTCATGGAGCACTATCCGCTCAAGGCGATTCGCTTCGATGCCGTGGGCGTCACCATTCGCGGCGGGCATATCGCCGAGATCGAGCACCAGTACAACGCGTTCGATTGGCAGGTGTCGTGATGGCGTTCGAGACGTTTGCCGTTCACGCGGCCTGCATCCGCGGCGTCGAGGCGATTCACGTCACGGTTGAGGTCTCGCTTGCCGGTGGCATCCCGGGCATCCAGATGCTCGGCATCCCGAGTATGGAGGTGATGGAGTCACGCGGTCGTATTCGCTGCGCGATGCGCTCCGCCGGGTTCGAGATCCCGCGCTCGGGCATTACCGTTAACCTGGCACCCGGCGATATCCGCAAGACCGGTAGCGGCTTTGACCTGCCCATCGCCATCGCGGTTCTAGCGGCCGATGGGCAGATTCCCCGTGACAACCTCGATCGCTGCCTTATCGCCGGCGAGCTCGGCTTGGACGGTACGGTGCTTCCCGTCAAAGGCGAGGTGGCGTTCCAGCTGCTGGCTCGCGACATGGGGCTGTCTTTTATCGCCGGCAGGTCCGACCAGCATGTGCCACTCGCGGGCGTGGATTGCGGCTTTATCGATCATTTGTCTCAGCTTGCTCATGGTATGGGCG